>JAADDB010000245.1 GCA_013154135.1 Chloroflexota bacterium | reverse complement strand
AGCCGCGGTGCCCGAGGTCGAGGTGGAAGTGCCGTCGGCCGAGGGCGTGGTGGAGGCCGGCGAGGAGCTGGCTGCGAAGGCTGAGGAGGTCCTGCCTGAAGTCGAGGTGGAAGTGCCCTCGGTCGAAGGAGTCGTCGAAGCCGGCGAGGAGCTGGCTGCGGAGGTCGAAGCCGCGGTGCCGGAGGTCGAGGTGGAAGTGCCCTCGGTCGAAGCCGTCGTCGAAGCCGGCGAGGAGCTGGCCGCGGAGGTCGAAGCCGCGGTGCCCGAGGTCGAGGTGGAAGTGCCGTCGGCCGAGGGCGTGGTCGAAGCCGGTGAGGAGCTGGCCGCGGAAGTCGAAGCCGCGGTGCCCGAGGTCGAGGTGGAAGTGCCGCCGGTTGAGGGAGTCGTGGAAGCCGGCGAGGAGCTGGCTGCGGAAGTCGAAGCCGCGGTCCCCGAGGTCGAGGTGGAAGTGCCCTCGGCCGAGGGCGTGGTCGAGGCCGGCGAGGAGTTGGCCGCGAAGGTCGAGGCCGCGGTGCCTGAGGTTGAGGTAGAAGTGCCGTCGGTCGAAGGCGTGGTCGAGGCCGGCGAGGAGCTGGCTGCGAAGGCTGAGGAGGTCCTGCCCAAGGTTGAGGTAGAAGTGCCCTCGGCCGAGGGCGTGGTCGAGGCCGGCGAGGAGTTGGCCGCGGAAGTCGAAGCCGCGGTACCCGAGGTCGAAGTGGAAGTGCCGTCGGCCGAGGGCGTGGTGGAAGCCGGTGAGGAGTTGGCCGCGGAGGTCGAGGAGGTTCCCCCTGCCCCGCGGCTCATCGACACGTACATCCTCCTCCCGGGCCCGGAGCACCCCCATTCCCGAGTGGCCATGCTGGCCGCGCTCCCCTTCTTGCGACGCAGCCGCGCGGTCGCGGGCTTCCGGGTGGAAGAGGCCATGTACGCGACCCGAGTGCTCATCGTGGGGGACGAAGCCACCTACGGCCCAGAAGTGGAGGACATCCTCCGGCGGATGGGGTGCGAAGTGGACCGGCTGGGTGGCGATCCGGCCACGTGGTGGGACATGTTTCAGGCCTCAGCACGCGCGTTGACAGAAGGAGCAGAAGGATGAGCATCTTCAGGCGACATAAAGCCCGTCTTTCCTACTACCCGTTGGATGTGGAAAAACTGCGCGGAGGACCTCGCAACGACGCCCGGTCCTACGGCGTCCTCATCCTCCCCGCACAAGTCCGGCCGGGCCAGGCCTACTGGCGTGTGTTGCGCGTGCACCACCTGACCCCGGAGGAGAACCGAGGGGATCGGGCCCTCTTCCTGGACGTGGTGGACGAGGAAGGGCGTCGGGTTCCCGGCGCGCGGGTGCGCGTCATCGGGCCCCAGGGCGCGCGGGAATACACCCTCCAGCCGGACGAGAAGGCGCCGGGCGTTCGGGTGGAGATGGAGCGATGGGTCTTTTACGAGGCCGAGGTGGCCGACGGCCCCTCCGAGCGGGTGGCCGCCCTTTCGGCCGCTCACCCCGCGGAGGGCAAGGGAAACCCCGAAGGGCGCCATTCCTTCCTCGTCGTCTGGGAGCGCGTCCTCGTGCCCGTGGCAGAGGAGCCGCCCCGGGAGGAAGCACCCGCGCGGGGGCAGACGGAGGAAGTTCCGGAAACGCCCGCGGTCCCCGTGGCCCAGGCCGAACCTGAGGTCGCGGCCGAACCCGAGCCCGCGTCGGTGCCCGAACCCGAAGTCGCGGTCGAACCCGAGCCCGAACCGGTGCCCGCGCCTGCCGCGGAAGCTCCTGAGGAGCTCGAGCTCGTGGAGGGTGTTCCCGAGGCCGAGGCCGTCATCCCTGCCCACCGGCCATCCGAGGAAGAGCCGGAAGAGCCGGCCGTTGTCCCCGCGGCGCCTTCCCCACCCCCGGCGGCCGAACGTGTGGACGCGCCTGCAGTCGTCCCCGCGGAGGAGGGGGCGGAAGAACCCACGCCCGTGGTCCAAGTCCCCACGCCCCCGTTGGATGTGGAGGTGGGGGCGGACATGGACGTCGCGTACCCCCCGTCCGACGAGGAAACCCGTCCCTTCCACCAATTCCTCCTCTTTGTGGACGGGCGGTCGCCCCACACGTGGAGCGCGTTTGTCCAGGTGGAGGAGCAAGTGCGGGCCGCGGAGATCCCCTTTGCCTTTGATGCCTGGGATGCCGCGCAGCAGGCACAACGGGTGATCATCGTCGGGCATCCCCCGGAGGACCGGGTTCGGGCCCTGGAAGAGGCGGGGATCGAGGTGATCGTGCTGGACGCCCGGGACACTTCGCTGGTGGAGCAGCTGGAACATGCGCTGGGCGTGGGGTAGGAGGGGGACGGGACTCTCTATTCGTCGTTTATGCCCAAGTACAAAAACCTGGATATGTCCGTCGGTTAGCCTCTGGGGTCTGGGACTCCTCGCGCTGGTGGTGCGCGCGTGGAAATTGGGTGACCAGAGTCTGTGGTTCGACGAGGCCATGACCGTGTTCTGGGCCTCCCATCCCGTGTCCCGCATTCTCCAGGTGGGACTTACCCTCTCCCAGGACCCCCATCCGCCTCTCTATTACCTGGTTGCGAAGCTCTTCCTCCGTCGGCCCTATGAGGTGTGGCTTCGTGTGCCCTCGGTGATGTGGGGAGTTCTCTTGGTCCTCGTGTGGGCCCACTGGGCCCGTACCCGCGTGGGGACGTTGGCCGGGTGGTTTGTCGGCTTGTTCTTGGCTCTGAGTCCTATTCTGGTGTGGTACAGTCAGGAAGCGCGCATGTACGCGCAGGCCATGGCCCTCCTCGCCCTGGCCTGGTGGGCTTGGTCTCAAGGCATGGGGGAGGGGAAGGCCCGCGGCCTTGTCTCCTATGTCCTGGCGATGGTCGCGGCCGTGTACTCCTACCTCCTGTCCCTCCTCTGGATGCCCGCGCACGGCCTGCTCTGGCTCTGGCGCAGGCGATGGGATGGGAAAGCCCGGGCCGCGCTGGTTGCCCTGCTCGTGACCGGGGGAAGTGTGCTGCCCCTGGCCTGGCGCGCGTGGCGGGGCTCCGGCCGAACCGTACCGCCCCATCCGGTCCACTCCCTGGGCGACGCGTTTTGGCAGGTCTGGCGCGCGTGGTGGCTGTGGAAGGGGCATCTGCCCGGAGGGCTGGAGAAGGTGTTCCTCGCGGCGACCCTGTTGGTCCTGGTCGGTCTCGTGTTGCCCCTCCGGAAGGGGGTGGCACGGCGGTGGGTGGTGGCCGGGCTGATTCCCTTGCTGGTGGGTGTCCTCCTGGCCTGGCGGGATCCCATCGTGCTGGTGGAGCCCCGGTACCTGATGGTCGGACTGCCCGGGGTGGTGCTGGCGTGGGGGTACGTGTTCCAAGCGGTGGACGAGCGGGTGCCTCGCCTGGGGTGGGGACTGGCCGCTCTCTTCCTCCTCACCCAGGTGTGGACATTGCCGGCCAATTGGGCGCCGGAGAACCGGCGGGAGGATTGGCGATACGCGGCCCGTTATGTGGCCTCCCACGCGGGGCCCAAGGACGCGGTGTTGGTCCACCCGGATTACGTACGGGTCGCGTTGGATGTTTACCTGGACGCGTTGGCTCCCTCCCTTCCCCGGTTCACCCCCTTTCACGACTACGTGCGGCCCGAGGATGTGGCTCCCCCGCTGGAGGGGCTGATGTCCCTGTACGAGACGCTGTGGTTTGTGGAGAGTCACACGCAAACCTTTGACCCCCATCATCTGGTGCGATCGTGGCTGGCCCAACGCTTCCCCCTGGTCACGGAACAGTACCCTCACGGGGTGACCTTGCAGGGGTACGCGCTGCATTACCGGTTTCCGACGGTGCCCCCTCACATTCCCGCGGTGTCCGCGAGGTTTGCCAATGGCATGGAGTTAGTGGGCTGTCGGGTGTGGGAGTCGGAGGTGGAGGCCAGGGATGACCGCGCGCATCCTCCCAGTGGGTGGGTGCATGTGAGCACGTATTGGCGGGTTCCGTCCCCCCTTTCCCACAACGTGTTTCCCCGGCTGCGCTTGGCCGACGCGCGCGGCGTGTGGGGGGATATGCTCTCTCGGTCCACGGATACCTTTCACCGGTACCCGCCCACCCAATGGCTACCCCATGAGGTGGTGCGGGAGGAAGGGGATGTGAACTTGAATCCGGCCACGCCGGATGGGGTGTACACGCTCCTGGTGGGGTTGGAGGGGGAAGAAAGGGCTCCCATCCCCCTGGAGGATGGAAGCCCTTGGTTCGTCTGTGGTCAGGTGCGGGTCAGGAATCGCTAGCCGGCCGGGAGGCGGAGACCTCTTCCGCGATCTCCTCTCCGATGATCCCCCCGGTGTCGTGGGGTTCCGCGGGCGCGGATTCCTGGAGTGTGGGGGTCACTTGCGTTCCGCAGTAGGGACAGATGTCCCAATTCAGGTCGATGAGCCGGCCACAGTTGGGACACGGTTGTCGGAGGGGGGTGTGACAGTAGGGGCAGAGGATCCAATCCTCCTTGGTCGGTCGTCGACAACCGGGACAGAGGTGAAGTTCCTCGATCTCCCGCAGCAGTGCTTCCTCTTCCAGGGCTCGATCGTAGCGTTCGGCCAGGGTTTCCTTGGGCCGCAGCAGGAGGTAGAGGAGGATCCCCACCGGCCCGAAGAGCAGGCTGAGCAATGTGGCCAGGATGATGGCAATGGGGTCCCGAGTGCGCGCGGTGATGTCCCGGAATGTCCATATGGCCAGGGCCAACCAGAAGGCGACCCCAGTGGCTGCCAGGATGGCCACGGCCATCTGGACGAAGATGCCGATTTTGTTTGCTAATTCACCGGACATATGTGTACTCCTCGTGTTTTGCTGGGCCTATTGTACCGAATTTCCGGCCATCGGGGAATTTGGTAGGGCCCGTAAGGCGCCGGAGCCGGTTTATTCCTTCAGACCGGCCAAGCGCAGTCCCTCCTCCAGCAACTCGTCCACCTTGTCCTTGTGGGTCGTCTCGCAGTACACCCGGATGAGGGGTTCGGTGCCGGAGAAGCGGACGAGCAGCCAGCCGCCATCTTCCAGGACGAACTTGTACCCGTCGATGGTCACTTTGTCCACCACTTTGAGGCCGGCCAGGGTTTTGGGTTGGGCCGCGTCCAGCCGCTTGCGGGCTTCCTCCTTGACGATGTTGTTCAGGAGGGGTACGTCAATGCGCTTGTAGTAGAACTCCGCGCCCACTTCCTCGAAGAGCATCTGGAGGAGCTCCGTGGGCTTCTTGCCCGTCTGGACCATGAAGTCCAGGAGGTAGAGTCCGGCCAGGATGCCGTCGCGCTCGGGCACGTGCCCGCGGAACGCGTAGCCCCCCGATTCCTCACCGCCGATCATGGCGTTCACTTCCAGCATCTTGGGCGCGACGTACTTGAAGCCCACGCCCGTGTGGTAGACGGGCACGCCGTACTTCTTGCCCAGGATGTCCAACATGGAGGTGGTGGATAGGGTCTTGACGATGGGCCCACGTTCGCCCCGGATCTTGAGGAAGTAGAGGGCGAGAAGTCCGAAAACCCGCAGCTGGTCCACGAACTGGCCGTGCTCGTCCCCAAGGCCGACCCGGTCCGCGTCGCCGTCGGTGATGATGTGCGCGTCCGCGCGGATGCGCCTGGCAAAGGCCAATCCCGCGTCCACGTTGGGCGGGATGGGCTCGGGGCGGCGCATTTCGGGGAAGATGGGGTTGCGCTCGCTGTGGATTTCGTGGATTTCGGTGCGGCCTCCGCCCAGGATGCGGTTGAACCATCCCGCGCCGTTGCCCCACATGGGGTCCACGGAGATCTTGAGCCCCGCTTGTTTGATGGGTTCCACGTCGATGAGGTCTTTCAGGTGTTCCAGGTACGCGGGCGCGGGGTCGAAGCGGCGCAACATGCCGGTGGCTTCGGCAACGGCCGCGGGCACCCGTTTGACATCCCGCATGTCGTCGGGGATGCGGGCTTCGATCTCCCTCAGGCCTTCGGGAGCAATGGCGCCGCCGTGCTCATCCCGCACCTTGAAGCCGTCGTCTGTGGGCGGGTTGTGACTGGCCGTGATGTTGACTGCGCCCAGCGCGTGTTTGGCCACCACGCTGTAGGAGATGACCGGGGTGGGGGTTTCGCTCTGGGTGAGCCAGACGGGGATGCCGTTGCCCACCAGGACTTCGGCCACGGCCTCCGCGAAGTGCTCGGAACTGAAACGTCGGTCGTATCCCACGACAACGCCCCGGGCAATGTCCTTGGGGTTGAGGGTGTAGTCGAGCAGGTATTGGGCAAACCCCTGCGCGCACCGTCGCACGTTGTCGTAGGTGTACTCCTCACCGATCTTGCCTCGCCAACCGTCGGTACCGAATTTGATGCGAATCATTGGACCCTCCTTATGGGTTCAGGTATTGGGCTACGTTGGGTGTATGATGGGTGATGATGGACGATTAAGGTCCCCGGAGAGAAGGAGTTCGCGGGCGGCCGACAAAGTCCGACCATCATCCACGCCAAACCCTTTCTGGCCACGGGGTGAAAACGTCCGCGGCCCGCGGAGGAGCAGGTATTCCATGCCCCTCAGGGTAACTTGAACGCGGGGAAGTTGACGGGCTTTTCGCCCCGCATTTCCCGCTGCAGGTTCTCCATGTCCGCGTCCACCATGAGTTTGACGAGTTCTTCAAAGCTCACAGTGGGTTCCCAGCCCAGTCGGCGCCGGGCCTTGCTCGCATCCCCCACCAACAAATCCACCTCCGCGGGGCGGTAGAAACGCGGGTCCTGCACCACAAAGTCCCGGTAGTCCAGGCCCAGGTAGCCAAACGCGATTTCACACAGTTCCCGCACCGAGTGGGTCTCTCCGGTCGCGATGACGTAATCCTCGGGCTCCTCCTGCTGGAGCATGAGCCACATGGCCCGCACGTAATCGGGCGCGTACCCCCAATCCCGCCTCGCCTCCAGGTTGCCCAGCCGAAGTTCCTTGGCCAGGCCCAACTTGATCTTGGCCGCGCCGTGGGTCACCTTGTGGGTGACGAATTCCAATCCCCGCCGGGGGCTCTCGTGGTTGAAGAGGATGCCCGAGACCGCGAACAGGCCGTAGGATTCCCGGTAGTTCACGGTAATCCAGTGGCCGTAGACTTTGGCCACTCCGTAGGGGCTGCGCGGGTAGAAGGGGGTGTTCTCGTTCTGGGGGACTTCCCGCACTTTGCCGAACATCTCCGAGGAGCTGGCCTGGTAGAATTTGGCGTCCGGCTTCACCAGGCGGATGGCTTCCAGGATGCGGGTGACGCCCAGGGCGGTGAACTCGCCGGTGAGCACGGGCTGCTTCCACGAGGTGGGCACAAAGGACTGCGCGGCCAGGTTGTACACCTCGTCCGGCTGGTATTCCTCGATGATGGCCATGAGGGATGTTTGGTCCAGCAGGTCCCCCTGGACAATGGTGATTTTGTCCTGGAAGTGGTAGATGCGGTCAAAGTTGACGGTGCTGGTGCGGCGCACCATGCCGATGACCTCGTATCCCTGTTCCAGCAGAAATTCGGCCAGGTATGAACCATCCTGGCCCGTTACCCCTGTTACCAATGCTCGTGGCATTGCCTGCGCCTCCTTCATACCCGGATGTTGGGTATTAGGTATGAGACTTTGAACACGTATCAGTTCCTTGGCCGCGTACAAGTCGCGCTCTCGATGTTATCCCACGCCAGGAAAGACGTGCCCCGCGGAGCGGCCAACACTTTTTTACTCGTTACTCGTTTCTCTCACGCGTCTTCGCCAGTCTTCCAGCGTATCTAACACGGACGTCTCAAAGGGGATGGTGGGTTCCCAGCCCGTGTGACTGCGCAGTTTTCCCGCGTCGCAGCGCACTTCGGGCACGTCACTGGGCCGAAGGCGTTTGGGATCCACTTCCACACGAATGGGCACCCGGCTGGCCCGCAGGAGGATGTCCAGGATTTCTTGAATCGCGTGGGCTTCCCCACTCCCCACGTTGTAGACGTCCCCGACATGGCCCTGGGTCAACGCCAGGTGGTAGGCCCGGGCCACATCGCGCACGTCGGTGAAATCCCGCCGGGCACTCAAATTCCCCACCCGAATGACCGGCTCCTGCAGCCCTGCTTCGATGCGGGCCACCTGGCTGGCAAAGTCGGCACACACGAATCCCTGGCTCTGCCGGGGGCCAATGTGGTTGAACGGACGGACCCGCACCACGGGCAGGTCAAAGGCCAGGTGATACTGGAGGCCCATGAGATCCTGTGCGGCCTTGGAGACCCCGTAAGGGGTCACGGGCCGAAAGGGGTGGTCTTCGTCCACGGGCAGGCGAACAGGCTTGCCGTAGGCTTCGTTGGAGCCCACGATGAGGACGTGGGCCTGCTGTTTTGTGGTGACCAGGGCTTCCAGCAGTGAGAGTTGGGCCCGCAAGTTGGCTTCATACGTCTGCCAGGGGTGGTGCCAGGAGGCGCCAACACGGGCATCCGCAGCCAGGTGGAAGACCAGGTCGGGCCGGACGTTGTCGATCATGCGGGATGTGGCCACCTGGTTGGTCAGGTCGCACGTGACCAGGTGGATGCGGTCCTGCAGGTGGGCCACGCGCCACCGGGTACGGCGCACCACGCCCCAAACTTCGTAATCCGTGTGTGTGACCAGGTAATCAGCCAGGTGGCTGCCCGCAAACCCGGCCACGCCTGTAATCAACGCCCGCACAGAACGCGTTCCTCCCCTGGGATGGGCCTACCATCATGGCCCCTATGGTCCTAGTATACCCCGCTGTCATTTTAAGGCCAAACAACGGTACCGGAGTTTGGACAAACACCCCTGGCCGGAGAGCCAGATTCAGCAACCCCTTGGCCGCGGACGGGCTGAGGAGTAATGAGTAACGATTGACGATTAAAGGGCTGAATGCCGGGTTGGCCCGCTTCTCCGTTGTTCTCAGTATCTTGGCGGCGGACGGGTCCGCACCTCGGCGGGGCGCCGACGTTCTCGCCCCGTGCCAGAAAAGAGTTTTTGGTGGGTGGGCG
>JAADDB010000173.1 GCA_013154135.1 Chloroflexota bacterium | reverse complement strand
GTCCTGATCCTTACCCCTTCCGGCCGATTCCGACCCGGGGCCGACCCCTTAATCGTCAATCGTTAATCGTTACTCGTTATGCGTTAGGCTCTCCGCCTATCCAAGCCGACCTCATTCTCCCGCCGATTCCCCTTAATCGTTAATCGTCAATCGTTACTCTTCACTCCCCAGAACCTCACCCACCCCGGCCAACCTTGCCCTTCAGCCCACCCCCTTAATCGTTACTCATTAATCGTCAATCGTTACTTCTCCCACCACCCAGGCGTCGCGGTCTTGCCCTGCTAGGGGCAAACGGCGGCCTGTGCGCCAATCGTAGAGCCCTACCTCCAGCGTGTACCGGCCCGGTGGAGTCCCGCGCGGGATGAGGATCTGGTATTCCGCGACTACCACTTCGCCCGGATGCCACCGGGTTGTGGGGTAACTCCCACAACCCGGCTCACAATCCTTGCCGGCCACCAACTCCCCCCGCTCGTTCAGCAGATGGGTAAACACCGTCCACGCGTGGCTCGGCCTTCCCCCATCCGCGGTCCACCACAACTGGAGGTAGATGATGTCGCCGGGCCGGTAGACACAGCATTGAATGGGATCGGCCCCCACCAGGCGGATGTGGTCCTCCCAGCGCGCGTCCTGGGGCCACAGGGGCTGTCGGAGCTGCGTGTGGGCCGGCACCCGGTAGACCCGGGCGTACGGTGCTCCCACGCGGTCGTGGAACGTCTGCACCACGTGAAAGCCTCCCTCCGGCCAAAGCCAGGGCGCCATGAGCTCGAACCGCACCTCCTCGTGCACAATCGTGATATACCGGGCATCCTCCTGAGGCGAAGCGACCAGCACATGGCGTGCGTCGAAGGAGCGCAGTCGTTGACGCAATGGGGCCGGAAGGGGGGCCTTCTCCAGGAAAAAACGCACCGTGGGATGGGAGAAATCCCGGGGCGAGAGATAGACCACATCATCCTGGGGTGGGTGGGCCGTGACATACCGGCCGATGTGGGTGAGCCCCTCATCGAACGCGTAGAACAGCGCGGGCAATCGGGCCCAGCGCTGGAATGCAATCAGCCCGTGGACGCTTTCCAGGAGGAAGAGGAGGCCCACCAGCGCGGCTACCGCCCATCCCGCGCGCCCGCGCGGACGTCTTCGCACCACCTCATCCCCGGCCCACGCCAACAGGAGAACAACCGGGGGAAACGCGCCCATCGCTCGCTGGAAGTTGGGTGCGAACTCGCTCAGGAGCGTGGGCAAGAGCATCACCCCCATCCACCAGAAGAGGAAGAGCCCCCGGGCATCCCGGCGGCGCAGGGTCCATCCAAGGGCGACCAGGGCCAGGGGGAAGCTCCACCACGTCAGCAAGGGGCGGCCGGGCACGTTGTTCCGGGGGTTTTCATCCCCGTGCCAGAAGAACATCCCCAGCACCCGGACCGTGTTCTCCGCCAACCCCTGCCAGCGGCTGGGCGAATCCACATGCCCCTGACCGCCGACCAGGGCCACCTGACTCGTGCGGAGGAGGAAATCCTGCGGGTGGTGCGCGAAGTAGAGGAGGAGGGGCGACATCACCACCAAGGCCACGACCACCGTCACCAGGAGGAGTTTCCGCACGCGTGGGGTCTTCTTGGCCTCTCGCCACCGGAGAAGGGGGAAGAAGAGGAAGACGAGGGGGAGCAGCCGGTTGGCCAGGTACGTGTAAAAACTCAGCCCCCAGAAGAACCCCGCGACCAGACCCCAGTGGGGACATTGCCGGTTCCACCCACGCCACAGGGCAGCGAGGAAGAGGATCTCACTGAGGACAAACAGGTTGGTGCGCAGGGCGCAGTGGGCGGGTATCGCGTACCACAGGGATGTCAGCGCGAGGGACAAGGTCAGCAGGGGCAAAAGTCGGCCGCGGCGCGGGAAGAGTTCCCGGGCCAACCAGTACAGCGCGGGCATAGTCAGACCCCAGGCCAGGGCCACGGGCAAGCGCGCGCTCCACATGGAAGGACCGAACACCTTCATAGCCGCGGCCATCCAGTACACCAACAAAGGCTCCCGGCCGAAATTGCCGGGGAGGAAGAGGGGCCAACCCATGTCGGGCAGGTGGAGCGCGTCCAGTGCGTTGAACGCCTCATCGTGGAAAAAACCCGCCGGCACCTTGTCCAGCGTGCCCACATGCCAGGCCCACAGGATGAGCCACGCAGGAATCCACACAAGCGCGATGGGGACCTTCCGCTCGCGGGTCATGACCTCTTTTCCAACAACACAATCTGCCAGGGGAAAGCCAAGCGATGGGCCCGGATTTGGCCGTAGGCCGTGAGAAAGCGGCGGAACCCGGTCCGGGTCCAGTGGTTCACGTGCTCTGGGTCATCGCCCCAGCGGGGGAGATTCTTCAAGCGCAGCACATTGGCCACCCGGAACCAGGGCTCCCAGGGCACGCTGAGGAGGAGATACGCGTGACTGACCCGGAGAAGCTCCTCCAACGCCCGTTCCGGTTGGGGGATGTGTTCCAACACCTCTGTGCAGAGGACCAAATCCACGGCCTCGTTGGGCACCGGGAGGGAGAGAATGTCCCCCACGCAGGTGGGGAACCACGGGTGTAGCCTCCGTGCACGGTCCAACGCCGCGGCATCCCGGTCCACCCCGATGAACCGGGTTCCTGCCAGCGCGGGACGCATGTGCGCGGCCACGAATCCCTCCGCGCACCCCACATCCAGCACTCGGTTGGGCCGTACCTCCTGGACCAAAGTCGTCACCGTGTGCAGGAACGTGCGGATGAGGTGCTGCTGGAGGGGGTTGGGATTTGTGTACTTCTGGTAATTGCCGTGCGTCACGGGGCCACCTCGATGTCCATCAGCGTGGCGCCGTTCTCCACCCAGGGGTTCGCGGGTCCCTCCACCAGGGGCAGGCGTTGCAGGGTCTGGAGCAGGTACATCCCCGTGACCAGCTCATACGTCCCGGGTGCTGTGTTCTCCGGCACCTTGATGGTGTACGAATCCTTGACGATCTCCCCCGGAGCCCAGGCCAGCGTCGGGTAATCCCCGTCCAGGGGGAATTTATCGTGCTGGGCGATGGGCGCGGGGTTCCCCTTGCGGATGAGGTGGGTGAACACGGTGTACGACGCGCTGGCCGGCCGCAGGGCCTTCCAGTACAGGTGGAAGGTGAACGTCTCCCCCGGGTGCACCACGCGCGGGGGTGGGTCCATGCCGATGAGGGCCAGTTCGTTGGCGAAATTCGCGTACAGGCGGACCTGCGGTCGGTACTGGGGCGGGTTCTTCTGCACCAGGCGCAAACTCTTCACCACCGCGGACGTGGGTTTGCCGTCCAGCGTGGTGACGTCGAGCCCCTGGCGGGTCCACAGGTTGTAGAATCCCACCTCTACCCGGAGGAGGGTGGGCGTTTGAGCGTGGGGGGCCACGGTCAGGGTGTAGTGGTCCTGGATGACTTCGCCGTCCTTCCAGAGGCGGGTGGGATAGGTGCCCCAGCCGGGGAAGGTGTTCAACTGGCCCACATCCTCGCCCCGGCGGCCCAGGAAGTGGATGTACATGGTGTAGTCCACCGGGATTTCACCGACCTTGCCCATGTAGAGGGTGATGTCCACGGGTTCGCCGGGGTGGGTGGTAATTTGGGGGATGTCCACGGCCCACAGGCGGATCTGCTGTCCGAAGAGGAGATCCACCCGCCGCGCGGCGCTGGGGATGCGGTCTGGGGGGATGCGGGGTGGCTTCGCGTAGGCAGGTGCAATCCACAAGATGGGGGCGGCCAGGGCCAGGGTCAGGAGGATGAGGGGGAAGAGGAAGGCCCCATAATTCCGCCATCCGCGGGGCCACCACACGGTCCAGCCCACAATGAGGAGCGCGGCGATGGACGCGAGCGCGGGGAAGAGCAGGCGTCCCTGTCCGCCCAGGGTGATGCTCGTCCAGCGGGCCAGGCTGGCCAGGACAATCCCGACCCACAGGAGCAGGAGTGCCCACATCCTCCGCTCCCGTGGGGGGAAGTGGAAGCGGAGGCGGTACGCTTGGACGGCCCAGCCCAGCGCGATGATCATGAGGAGTCGGTCGAGCAGCGTGTAGGCCCGAAGGCTCATAGGGATGTTGAACCAGCCGAAAAGTCCCCAAAAGGACCAACGGATGCTCCGCCACTCCTCCAGGATGGTGGTCCATGTCCACGTCACATCGCGGTGCCCCACCACGGCCAGCATGGGCGCGAGCCCGGTGGGGTCGTGGTAGAGCACGTAGTTCCGGGCGTACCACCAGCCCGCGGTGAGGAGGAGGATGCCGGTGTAGATGAGGAGGAGGAGCCAGGTTCGGCGGGTGCTTTCGGGACGGCGGCCCTGGTAGAGGAGGACGAGGAAGCCCAGGGGGATGAGGCCCAGGCCGCTGAGCTTGCTCAGCGCGGCCAGTCCCACAACCCACCCCAACAGCGCGGCCCGACGGTACCGGACGCCTTGGCTGAGGATCCCGGTCATCAACAACAGGGCCCACGTGGCGGTGAACGTGATCATCGCGTCGTTCGTCACCGCGGCGTGGATGAAGATGTATTGGGGGAGGAAGGCAACGACCGCGACCAGGGCCAGGCGTAGGGCTGCGTTCTCGGGGAAAATGCGTTGGCCCATGCGGTGGATGAGCATCAGCGTGCCCGCGCCCAGGAGGAGGGAGAACCACCGGGCCACGTGAACGGCCAGGGGCAGGCCGCGGTAGGGCCATTTCTCCTTGTCCGTGTGGACGAAGTAGTTCTTGTTCCCGGGCTGGAAGGGGTTCCCCACGTTGCGGTGGGGATTCTCCCACAGGAAGTCCACGGCCCGTTCTGTGGGGATGGGGCGCACAAGCACCGCGGCCAACACGTAGTACAGGGGCGGTTGACTTCCCTCCTGGGCCCAGAGCGCGGGCGCGTCGGGATGTTGCACGGGCAGGTGTCGGGTGTCCACCAGGTGTTTGATGTAGAAGAAGTGGTGCACCTCGTCGGGGGCTTCGAAGATGGGCACGACCACCGAGTAGGTCACCCCCAGGAACAGGTATATCAGGATGATGGTGATGAGAAGACGTTTTTCATAGCGCATGAGCATGTCCGATGGTGCGTTGACGTCGTGCTTCGTAGAGGGCCAGGGCCCCGGCCACGGCCGCGTTCAGGGAGGGCGTTTGGCCCCACATAGGAATACGCAAAAATCCGTCGCTCCGTTCCCGAACAAGGCGGCTGAGCCCTTTGCCTTCACTCCCTACCACAATGCCCACGGCCCCTGTTAAGTCCACTTCCCAGTAGGCGGGCGCGTCGGCCGTCCCTTCCAGCGCGTAGACCCACAGGCCCCGTTCTTGGAGCCCTTCGATGGTTCGGGCCAGGTTGGGCACGTGTGCGACCGCGAGGTATTCCACCGCGCCCGCGGACGCGTTGACAACGGCCGGGGTGATGCCCGCGGCACGGCGGCGAGGGATCACGGCCGCGGTCACACCCGCGATTTCCGCGGTGCGCAGGAGATTCCCCACATTCTGTGGGTCCTGCAGGTGGTCCAGCAGGAGGACCAGCGCGTCCCGGCCCGCCTCTTCCACCCGACGGTAAAGTTCCCCTTCATCCAGGTACGGGTACCGGCTCACCTCCAAGGCCACGCCCTGGTGTCCCTCATGCGCGACCAGGTGAGCCAGTTCCGCGCGGGGCACGCGGCGGACCAGGCATCCCCGACGCGCGTGGGCTTCTTTGAGGATCTCCGCGATGATGCCCCGTTCGGAGATGCCCTGCGCGATGAGGAGGGTGAAGCAGTGTCGGCGTCTGGCCCGAAGGGAGGCCAATACGGCCTGTCGTCCGTACAACCATTCCCGTGCCATCTCACCTCTGCCAACGCCATGTGGTGCCCTGGGGCGTGTCCTCCAACGCGACCCCCAGCTGGGCCAGGCGGTCCCGGATGCGGTCGGCCAGGGCCCATTGTTTTTGTTTGCGCAGTTCGCTGCGGATTTCGATGAGGTGGTCGATGAAGGGGACCACGTCCGCGGCCACGGCTTCGGGGCGCAGTTCCAGGCCCAAGGTGTGGGTGAGTTCGAGGAGGGTGGCCTGGGCCTGGGCAAAGGGGCTCCCCCCGACGCCCGCGTCCCGCGCGGTGTTGATCGCGCGCACCAGGGTGAAGATGTGTCCCAGCGCGCCCGCGGTGTTGAAGTCGTCGTCCATGGCCGCGAGGAATTGTTCGCGCGCGTGGGCGGTGCGCTCGCGCAGTCGCGCGGCCGCGTCCCCTTCCTCCTCCTCCCCCACGGGCGGGCGGAGCGCACCCCGCAGACGTTGGAGGGCTTTTTCCGCGTCGGCCACGACTTCGTCGTCGTACCCCAGGGGCTTGCGGTAGTGGGAGGAGAGGACGATGAGGCGGAACACGTCCCCTTCGTGTTCGGCCAGGAATTCGTCGATGGTCACCAGGTTGCCCAGGGATTTGGACATCTTCTCCCCCCGGAGTTGGAGCATGCCGTTGTGGAGCCAGTACTTGGCAAAGGGTTCTTTGCCCGTGTAGGCCTCGGATTGGGCGATTTCGTTTTCGTGGTGGGGGAAGATGAGGTCGGTGCCGCCGCCGTGGATGTCGATCTGGTCGCCCAGGAAGTAGTGGTTCATAGCCGAACATTCAATGTGCCATCCGGGTCGGCCGGGCCCCCAGGGGCTGTCCCACGCGGGTTCCCCGGGCTTGGCCGCCTTCCACAGCGCGAAGTCCAGGGGGTCTTCCTTGCGCTCGTCCACCTCCACGCGCGCGCCCGCGCGCAGTTCGTCCAGGTTCCGGCCGGAGAGTTTCCCATACCCCTTGAACTTGCGCACCCGGTAGTACACATCCCCATCCACCACGTACGCGTACCCCTTGTCCAGCAGGGTCTGGACCATGTGGATGATCTGGGGGATGGTGAGGGTGACGCGAGGGTAGTAGTGGGCCGGGAGGAGGTTGAGCGCGTGGACGTGTTCGAACCATTCTCGGATGTACTTCTGGGCCAGATCCAAGGGGTCGACGCCCAGCTCGTTGGCCCGGTTGATGATTTTGTCGTCCACATCGGTGAAGTTCATCACGTGGACGACCCGGTAGCCCCGATATTCCAGGTACCGGCGCACCACGTCGAAGACGATGGCGGACATGGCGTGCCCGATGTGGGCCTTGTCGTAGACGGTAGGGCCGCAGACGTACATTTTGACCCACGGCGGGTCCAGGGGTTCAAAGGGCTCCAAGCGCTTGCTCAGGGTGTTGTACACGTGTAGGCTCATGGACGCTTCTCCTCCTGCGTTGAGATGCTCCGCGATTTATGGGTTTTCCTGCACAGGTTGGGCGAAGATCATGCGGCCTGCGCTCGTCTGCAGGACTTTGGTCACCGTCACCCGGATGGTCCGGCCGACGAAGTTCCGGCCCTGTTGGACCACGACCATGGTGCCATCTTCCAGGTAGCCCACACCTTGGTCCGGTTCTTTGCCCTCTTGGATGATGTGGATATCAATGGATTCACCGGGTAGGAGGACGGTCTTCACCGCGTTGGCCAGTTCGTTGATGTTGAGGACTTCCACGCCCTGGAGGGTGGCCACGCGGTTGAGGTTGTAGTCGTTGGTGAGGATGGGGACCCGGAGTCGTTTGGCCAGGCGGATGAGTTTTTCGTCCACCTGGCGCACGTGGGGGATGTCCTCTTCGATGATCCGGAGTTCGCAGATTTCCCCCTCTTGCAGGTCGTGGAGGATGGCCAGGCCCCGCCGGCCCCGGTTGCGCCGCAAAGGGTCGGCCGAATCCGCGATGTACTGGAGTTCGTTGAGGACGAAGCGGGGGACAAGAAGGGGCCCTCGCAGGAACCCCGTCTTGGCGATGTCCGCGATGCGACCGTCGATGATGACGCTGGTGTCCAGGAGCACGGGCATTTCCCCCGGTTTAGCCGCCTCTTTTTGGGCACCCCGACTGCGGACTAGGTCGATCAGGTCCTCATAGCGGAGGACAAAGGCCACGGTGCCCAGGTAGGCGAAGACGAGTGTGCCAATGAGGGGGAGGATTTGACCAAAGGGGGAGGGAAGCCGGCTCAGGGGGATGGCCAATACCGCGGCGAGGATAAGGCCAACAAAAAGTCCCACACTTCCGGCCAGAAGTTGGGGAAAGGGGATGTTGCGCAGCCATGTAGCTGCGGCAGTAGCCGGTCGCAGGATGAGCCGAGGGGTCAACACGTACCCGAGGATTGCACCCAGAATGGACAGGGGAATACCCCACCTCAAGAACGCGTAATCCAGCCAGTTTGGGGGCACATTGGGGATGTAGAACGCGGCCATCCAACCCAAGATCCCCCCCACAATCAGTCCGGTGATCCGTGCCACGCGATTGAACATCGTGCATCCTCCGTATGTACGGCCACGGAGGCAGGGTGCGCTGACGGTTGTCGGCGTTGGGGGGAAAGGAGTGGGAGTCTATCGCTGGCCCGGAAGTGGATTCTGGATAATAATGAATGAATAATTCCTTCGGGAAAAAACAGGGCTTTGCAGCTCCCCGTATCCTATCCGCCCCTGTCCGATGTCGGTTCCCCGCACTCAGGCCGTGAGTTTCGATGCCAAGGTGCTTTATCCGGATGTACTCCGGTTGTTGATGGGACCTGGTATAACGTAGTTTAGTATACCTCAGGTGGAAGGGGTGGACAAAAAGGTTGAGGGGAGCGATTAAGGAGTAACGATTGACGATTGACGATTAACGATTAAGAGGAGCTTGGCTGCAGGGCGAGATCGGCCGGGATGGGTGAGGTTCTGGGGCGTAAAGAGTAACGATTGACGATTAACGATTAAGGGGGATCGGCGGGAGAATGAGGTCGGCCGGGATGGGTGAGGTCTAACGCATAACGAGTAACGAGTAAATCCAGCCCGGGGGTTCAGCCCCGGGCGGTGGGGCACGACCACACATCCCCGTTCACGAACGGTAGGGGCACACGGCCGTGCGCCCGCCTTAATCGTCAATCGTTAATCGTTACTCGTTACTCCACGGACCCGTCCGCCGCCAAGGGGGACTTTCTCTCGCCAGCCGAGCATC
>JAADDB010000163.1 GCA_013154135.1 Chloroflexota bacterium | reverse complement strand
TCCTGCAGGAGGTTGATGATCTGCGCTTGCACCGACACGTCCAGCGCGGACGTGGGCTCATCCAGGACAATGAATTTGGGATTCAGGGCCAGCGCGCGAGCAATGGCTAACCGCTGCAACTGTCCTCCACTGAACTCGTGGGGATAGCGGAACAGGATCTCCCCGGGCATCCCCGCTCGCTCCAACAATTCGCGCGCCCGATCCACCAACGCGTCCCCGCGCAAATCCGTGTGGGTGCGCAAGGGCTCGGCAATGGACTCCAACACGCTGAAGCGGGGGTCAAAGGAGGAGTAGGGGTTCTGAAACACGATCTGCATGTGCGGACGGAACGCGCGCAATTGACGGCGGCTGAGCCGCGCGATGTCCGTGCCTTCGAAGAAGATGTGTCCCTCGTCCGGCTCAAGGAGGCGCACGATGGTGCGGCCCAGGGTCGTCTTGCCACATCCCGACTCCCCCACCACACCCAGGGTCTCACGGGGGTAAATGGTCAGGCTGACGTGGTCCAGCGCGCGCACCCGCTTCCGCCCACGGCCCAGGAATCCCCCTCGAACCGTGAAGTACTTGGTCAAATCGCGAACGTCCAGCAAGGGTGTTTGATTCACCGCGCCTCCTCCCTCGCGTACAAGTGGCAAGACACCACGTGATCCCCATACGGGGTGGAGAACTGCACCCGAGGCGGGGTGTGATCCCGACACCTATCCATCACGTGAGGACACCGGGGGTGGAAAGTACACCCGGAGGGCAGGTGCAGGCCATCCGGCACGCTTCCCTCGATGGATTGCAGGGGCTGTCCGCGCCGCGTTGGCGAGGGGAGCGCGGCGATCAAGCCCTCTGTGTACGGGTGCTTCATCTGGTTGAGCACCACCTCGGTCGCGCCCATCTCCACAATGTTCCCCGCATACGCCACGCCCACCCGGTCGCAGATCTCCGCCACCACGCCCAGGTTGTGGGTGATGAGCAGGATGGAGAGATGCTGGGTCTCCCGCAAGTGGGCCAGGAGGTCCAAAATCTGCGCCTGGATGGTCACGTCCAACGCGGTGGTGGGTTCATCTGCAATGAGGAGTTCCGCGCCGGAGGAGAGGGCCATCGCAATCATCACCCGCTGTTGCATCCCGCCGCTGAGTTCGTGGGGATAAGAGCGGTAAATGCGAACAGGGTCGGGCAGCCCCACCGCCTCGAACACGGAAAGCGCCCGTTCGTAGGCGTCCCGTCGGGAGAGGTTCATGTGGTGGCGGATGATGCGGGTGATCTGGTTGCCCACGGTGAACACCGGGTTGAGCGCGGCCGACGGATCCTGGAAGATCATGGCAATGCGCCGTCCCCGAATGTGCTGCATCTCCTCCTCGTCCTTGCTTAGCAGGTCTTCCCCGTCGAAGAGAATGCGGCCCGCGGTGATGCGTCCGGGATGCGGCACCATGCCCACAATGGCCAGACCCGTCACGGACTTGCCGCAGCCCGATTCCCCGACCAGCCCGAAGATCTCCCCCCGCCGCACGTCGAAGGTCATGCCGTTCACCGCGTGGACTTGACCGGCATACGTGTCAAAGCGCACGTGTAGATTTTCCACCGAGAGCAATACCCCGTCTTTCATGCTCCCCTCCGTGTGCGCGGGTCGGTCACATCCCGGACCGCATCCCCCAACAGGTTGAAGGCCAACGCGACCAGGAAGATGGCCGCGCCCGCGGACCCGGCAAACCAGGGCCGTTCGATGAAGTAGATGCGCCCGGTGCTGATCATCTTGCCCCAATCAGCCGTCGGAGGCTGGACCCCCAGGCCGATGAAACTGATGGCCGCGCCGGTCAGAATGGCGGACCCGATGTCCATCGTGCCCTGGACCAACACAGGCCCCAACACGTTGGGCAAAATGTGGCGCAAGATAATGGTCAAATCCCCAACGCCGATGCTGTGTGCGGCCTGGATAAAGTACTGTTCCCGCAGGGATAAGGTCTGAGCGCGCACCAGCCGCGCGTACCAGGGCCACCAGGTCACCGCAATCGCGATCATGGTGTTGACAAAACTCGGCCCCAGGGCAGCGGCAATGGCCACGGCCAGAAGCAACGGCGGGAAGGAGAGGAACACATCTGTGATGCGCATCAGGACTTCATCAATCCACCCCCCGTAGAACCCGGCAATGGCGCCCAGGGGAATGCCGATGAGTCCGGCCAGGAAAACGACCAAAAACCCGATGCTGAGGGAGGACCGTCCGCCAAAGAGGATGCGGGCCAGCACATCCCGGCCCAGGTAGTCCGTCCCCAGGGGGTGCTTCCAACTGGGGGGCTGGAATTTTTCCAGGATGTTGGGCTCGCCCCGCCCTTGGTCGGGATAGGGCGTCAACCAGGGCGCGAAGATGGCGCCGATCACAAAGGCCAGGATGATGACCAGGCTGATAAGGGCCAAGATGTCGCGACGGAACGCCCCCAACATGAGGCGGTATTCCTGATAGCGAGCAGAACGCCGCTGTGCGCGAACATCCACGTCGTTCGGACTCAAGGCCATGCGTTTCTCTCCCTCATGCGGTTATGGTGCCCCACGGCGCAAACCATCGAATCTCCTTGTCCGGCGGCGCGGGGTAGGAGACCTTGCTGTGGGCGTATCCCAGGGTAACCAGGGATTCGGCCAGTTTCATCGCCACTAGAGGAGGGTCGAGTACAGGAACGTCGAGACCTCGGTCCCGCAGCGCGGCCTGGATGCGCGCGGCCAGCCCGCCCAGCCCCGTGCACCCGGGCACGATCACGTGTGCGCCATCTTCCCGCACCGCGCGCTCGCTCACATCAGCCAGAACGCGGACGGTCGCATCTCGGTCCTGGTCTAAGTCCAGGACGGGAATGTTGAACGCGCGCACGGAGGCCAATTTCCTCGTCAGGCCATAGCGCAACACCTGATCTTCCACCGCGGGAATATCGGAATCGAAGACGGTGATCACGGAGAAACGGTGGCCGAGCATGGCCGCCAGGTGCATACTGGCCTGGGCCGGTCCCACCACGGGAATGCGGACCAGTTCCCGCGCGGCCGGGACGCCCGGATCCGCCATGCAATCCACAATGACCGCGTCCACGCCATCCTGCTCCGCCTGCACGACCTTGGTGAGGATGTCGGGAACGACCAGAGCCTCATCCCGCTGACTTTCGATGGACGCGGTGCCCCAATCCAAGGAGACGACACTGACTTGGGTGCCCTCCTGGGCCACACTGCTGTACGTGCGCAGGGTGTCGTTTTCCCAACGGCGGGTGATGACCGGGTTGATGACGCGAATGTGCATGGATGCCTCCTATTGTAGGGTAACCCGCGGGTCCAACATGGCCTGGACAATGTCCAGAAACAGGTTGATGAACACGTAGAAGACCGTGACAATGAGGGTCACCGACACGATGACAGGAAAGTCCAAGCTGAGGACCGCGTTGGTCACATAGGTGCCCAGGCCGGGCCAGGAGAAAATCACTTCCACCAGGATGGCCCCGGTCAGGGAGTAGACAAAGGACAGGCCCAACACCGTGATGGTGGGGATAATGGCGTTCTTCAAGGCCAGGACAAAGAGCACCGTGCGTTCGGGCAGCCCCGCGACCCGGGCCGCGAGGATGTACTTCTGGTTCAGCACTTCGATCATGCTCGTGCGCGTCATGCGCACGGTCAGCCCGATGGGATAGGTCGCCAGGGTGAACGCGGGCAGGATGATGTGCAAGAGCGCGTCCTTGAACGCGAACCAGTTCCCGGTGATCAGGGTATCCACCAGGTAAAATCCGGTGATTTGGGTGACCGGGTGATAGAGGGTGGTGTCCACGGACAGGCGCCCATTGAGGGGCAATAAGCCCAGTTTGCTGAAGAAGAGGAGTTGTAAGAGCAGCCCCAGCCAGAAGGTGGGGATGGACACACCGGCCACCGAGAAGAAACGGGTGACGTGATCCAACACGCTCTCCTTCTTCGCACCGGAAAGGACGCCCAAGGGAATGCCAATGACAATGGCCATGAGCATACCCACCAGCACCAATTCCAGGGTCGCCGGCAAGTAGGTTTTCAGGTCCATGAGGATGGGATGATGGGTCTGAACAGAGGTGCCCAGGTCGCCGTGAAACAGCTTGTTCATGTACATGAGGTACTGAACGTACAAGGGCTTGTCCAGCCCCAATTCAATACGGGCCCGGGCGATCTGATCAGGCTTGGGGTGAGAACCCACCCAGGCGGCAGCCGGGTCCGACGGGACGACCCGCGCGATGAAGAACGTCACCACGGATACGCTGAGCAGGACCACCACGGCCAATATCAGCCGCCGGACAATATAGGTCCATCTGTGCATACACCACCCTCCTCACACGAGAGGATGTGCTCCCCGCACAACGCTCTCGGCGCCATGCGGAGAGCACGAGTTATGTATGTCCCCCTCATCGGGCTCGAGTCAACTGGTAAGCGAAGACCACGTGCGGGTAGGCGGGATTGTCCACATACCCCTTGATGTCGGCCCGGGCCACGTGAATGTTCTGGACATCGTAGAAAAAGAGGGCGACCGCGTCATCGATGAGGATCTTCTGGGCTTCGATGAACAACTCCTCGGCCTTCTTGCGATCGCTACCGGAGAGTTCGTTGGCCTTGTCGATGAGTTCGTCGTACTTGGGATTCCGGTAGTAGGCCAGGTTGAAGAGGATCTCATCCTCGGAATGGAACATGCTGTACAGGAAGCTGTACGGGGAGATGTAATCCGGCCACCAGTACATGACGAAGATGTCCTGAGCCTTCTCCGGCCCGGATTTGGCCAGTTCCCATTGGGCTTCCCAACTCATGCCCTGGACTTTGAGGTTGATGCCCAGTTTGGCCAATTCCGCCTTCCACACCTCGCCCAGTTGCTGCTCGTCCATGTCCCCGGTGGCATAGGTGTAGAGGAGGTCGAACCCGCCGTTAGGATACCCGGCCTCGGCCAAAAGTTGCTTGGCCTTGTCCAGATCGTAGTAGTACTGGAAGAGTTCGTCACTGTGTCCCCACATGCCCGCGGGCACAGGCCCGTGGGATTGAACCGCCCGGCCCTTCATGACCACGTCAATGAACTGCTTGTACGGGAAACTGTAGGACAAGGCTTGACGCACCAGTTTGTTGTCCAAGGGCGGCTTCTGGGTGTTCAAGAGCCCCAGGAGGTTCTGGAAACTGGGATTGCGGTACACGACGATGTCCTCGCGGGCATCCAACGCGTCCAAGTTGTCAGGAGGCAGACTGTAGGTGAAGTCCGCGGTGCCCGACTCGATCATCTGCTGGAGCACAACGGGGTCCTCGCTGATTTCGAAGACCACCTTGTCAAATTGGCCCTCTTTCCATCCACCCCAGTAGTCGTCGAACCGGGTCATAACGAGACGGGATCCCCGATCGTAACTTTCGATGGTGTAAGGACCGGTGCCCACGCAGTGTCCCTCGTTGAACCAGTCGGATCCGTGTTCCTCGTAGGCCTTGGGGCTGTATATCCACGCGGCATACCCCGAGGACGCGATGAGATCCAGAGGAGCGGGGTAACTGAGGTGGAATTTGACCGTGTAGTCGTCGACAACCTCGATGTCCTCCACGGGGTCCCAGATGTACGCGGCCCCCACGCCGATCTCCTTGGTCTTCTCAATGGAATACTTGACCGCGGCCGCGTTGAAGGGTTCCCCATCCTGGAATTTCACGCCCTTGCGCAGGTGGAAGGTCCATTCGGTCGCGTCCGCGTTGGATTCCCAACTGGTGGCCAAAACGGGCTTGAGGAGTTCTTTGCTCCCCGGCGGGTTGTAGAAGGTCAAGGTCTCATAGCAGTTGGACAGGACCGCGGAGTCGTTGGAGTAACTCTTGGCCGGGTCCAAATCGGGGAAGGTGGTCGGATGCGCGTACACGAAGACGTTGGCCCGGGCCGCGGCCGTGGGCTCAGGAGCCTGAGTAGAGGCCGGCGGCTGCGTGGGCGGCGTAGTGGGCTTGGCCGACGGTTCCTGAGTGGGGGGGGCAGGGGTTGCCGTCGGCTGGGCCGGGCTTCCACACTGGACAAGCATGGTCACGAGAAGAAGGCCGACAATGAGTGACCAAAGCCATTTCTTTTTCATGATACCTCTCCTTTCCGCGTGCTAAACCTGATGAACTGACGTTGCGTTCAGGCCGGGGGATGAGTCACCTGGGACCTGTAGATGGATGCTGCCGGAACCACAACGATGTACACGTCCTGTCCTTCCGTCAGTTCTTCTATGCTCAGGGGGATCCCGCCCGTTCCTAAGGTGACAATGAGATCCGGAAACCGAGCCAGGGTCTCCCCCGCCCGAACCAGTTCCACATATGCATGGTGATAGGTGATGATCAACGGGACGTTCTGGTCATCCCACAGGTGGATGACGTATCCTCCCCTCCCCTCGTCCACCGACTGGATGGCGGTGATGGTGCCAAAGCCGGCCACCATGCCCCCCAGCACCTGGCTGACCGCCTCCGCGACAGCGCGCCCACCCGCGGGTGTTGCCTGGATCACCCGCTCTCCCACATGCATGGCCCGCTGAACCAGGCCGGGAATCCCATGTCGCTTCAACCAATCGAGATGAACAGGTCCAACCGCCAGGGCGAAGGCGTCCGGAAACAGCCCCTCCTCCTGGTCGAATTCCCGCACAAGTAGGGCCGCAGGTCCGGACAGGTAGGCTTCCAGGTAGGACCCATCCTGAACCATCCCCGCGTACGCGATGGATAGGGCACATCCCGCTTCCGCACACAGGCTCAAGATCCCCCGCACGGGCGAGGGGTGATACCCCTGGCCCAGGACCACATCCACCAGGGGGACCCCGGTCAGCGCGGATTCCAACCACCCCACCTGGGTCAACAGGGCCCCACTGCCACAGTTCACAATGCCCCCGAACTCGCCCTCCGTGTTGTGGCGAATCAAGTCGATGGCCCGGTGAAACAGGCGCAAAGGCGGATACCGGGTGTGCCTAGCGGATCGGATGTGCGCGCCAATGACGATAAACGCGTCCTCATGGACAACACGGTCGAGGGGAATCAGGGCGGCGCCGCCCAGGTCCAGGGCCATCTGTGCCCAACTGAGCCCGGTCTCCAGTTTGCCCCCGCTGCCCCCACCCAAGATGGCGCCCCCCAGGACGGCCATCTCACACATCTGTGGAGTCAATTGGATGGTAGGCACAGGGATATAACTCATAGTACACGTGTCCTGGTGGGTGTGCGTGCCAGACGTCAGTAGTGAGTGTAGAATCCAGTATACCCCCTAAAAGGACACGTGTCTATCGTGCTCTGTGGATGAATTTCAGGAAGGTGGTTTATCCCTGGGGGATAAATGGTCGCGCGGACAGAGGAGTTTGGCCAGTTTGGTGGCCAGGTAGTATTGCAATTGCTTCTCCCCTTCGAAGGGATCTGTGCCCAGGATTTCCTGGATGCGCCGCAGCCGATAACGCAGGGTCTTAGGGTGGATGAAGAGTTGTTGTGCTGCTTGCTGGATGCTCTGACGTGCGTCGAAGAAGGTCTCCAGGGTTTTTACCAATTCACTGTTGTTTTGACGATCATAGGCCACCAGGGGCCCCAGCGTCTGTTGGAACCATTCACGCACATGCTCATGCGTCGCAAACTGGTCCAGAAGCACATAGAGAGAAATGTGGTCGTACCAGATGATGGAGTGTTGTTGTTCCATACGATGGCCTACCCGCAACGCGGCCTTGGCTTCCTGATAACTGCGTCGCAGGCCTTCAATCGTGTCGTAAAATCCACCAATCGCGATGGAAAGGGTGATACCCTGCAAAACGCGCTCTGCCCGAGCACGAATGGCCTCGGCTAACGCCTGAACATCCCGGCGGGCTTGTGCCGCGGTTCGCTCCTTGGGAAAATGGGGCAGAACGATGACGCTGTCGCTGCGTTCAACCACAATGCTGTCCGGTTGCTGCTGGCGAACGGCATCCATGACAATGTGCATGACGTGGTTCTTAACCCGCTGGAAGTGATCTTCCCCGCGCTTGAGATGGTGTAAGTAGTAGTCTTCAAACCGATCCAAATCCACGAGCATGACCACCCGCTTCTGCTGCAAATCCCAGCCCAGGGAACGCGCCCGGGACAAGATGGCCGCGGTGGACTTATACTCGCCACCCAACATGTCCTCGATGAAGTCCCGCTTCAGCCGTCGCTCGGTCTCGAGAATCGCCTTTTGTTTGACCAAATCGAGGGTGGCGATGACCGCTGTCTGCTCGATGGCCGCCCAGTCCAACGCGTCCAACGCCCCGGAGAAGTCATATACCAGGACAAAGCCTTCGATGGTATCGTGGGCAGAGAGAAGAGGCTGTACCCACAGGTGATCCTTTTCCAAACGAACCGGGGAGACCAGACGTTCCTGGAACGCGAGGTGGGTCAATTGTGCGGCAACTTCTGAAGAAATCACTTCATCCAGGAACCCGGAGGCAGCAAGAAGCGTGCCCCACGCGTCTGTTATGGCTACAGGGCGGTGAATCAGGTCCCGGAGCGCGGTGGCCACGGAGGTCAGTCCGCGTCCTTCCAGAATAAGGCCGATGAGGCGCTGGTGAATGTCCTGTGCACGCTGCAGGAGAAAAGTTTTCTCGCGCAGGATAGCGCCTACCAGGGGAGTGATGACCTCCGGATAGGTGATCTCCTCGGGAATTTCGATGAGCGGAAGGCCCAGTTCCTCTGCAGCCTGGATGACCCGCTCGTCCAGGTAAGGGAGGACCCCGGACTGGAAAACCAATCCTGCGCACTCATTGGCGACGAGAATCTCGATGGTGCGAATTTGTTCCTCAACGTTATCCTTGACCGCGTAAAAAGTGGTCAGGAACAAGTGGTGCTGGGCCTCCCATTCGGGTTCGCAGGGCGCTTCAACGATGTTCACGTACTCAATGACGTTATCCAGGTGGTCCTTTCCCGCGAGCACCCGACCATGTACCAATCCCCCAATTTTGAGCGCCTGCTCAACGGTGATGCCCATACCGTCCTTCCCGCTCCCCTCGTGTCTCCCCGGAGGCCTAC
>JAADDB010000097.1 GCA_013154135.1 Chloroflexota bacterium | reverse complement strand
GGGTTCAGTTGGGGACTATGGCGGTGGTTGGGGGAATGAAGGAACGATTAACGATTCATGAGTAACGATTAAAGGGGGCCAGCCCTTTAATCGTCAATCGTTACTCGTTACTCATTTTTGTCCCACATCCCCATCTTCAAAGAAAAATTTGCCCAAAGGGCAATCCTGTGGTATATAGAGAGGCGTACAAGATAGAAGAAGCCCCCATAGCTCAGATGGATAGAGCACCGGCCTCCGGAGCCGGGTGGGGAGGTTCGAGTCCTCCTGGGGGTACCAGAAAAAAGGCCGGCGGAAATCCGCCGGCCTTTCTCATTTCCCTCCCTTTTTCTTCTGGAAGAGGGCTAACCACTCTTCCACCTCCTCCGGCGACAAGCGTACATCCTCCCGGGCCGAGGAGGCGGAAAGGGGACGGAGGAGTTCCCGGGCAAACCGGTGGGCCCGGATCACCTTGCAACCGCGACGCCGGGCCAGATTTTGCACATCCCCATCGTTCGTCACCACCCGCAACGCCTCGGGGTGACGAGCCCGACGAATCCGGGCCTTAATCACCTCATCCGCGGTCTGACCGGTCGCGCCGGCGAAGATGACCTCTACCCCTCCCCCGGAGAGGGAGGAGGAAAATCCTCCCGGCAATCCCCGGTCAAAGACCACGGTGATGTGCGTCTTCACGCGAGGCTGAAAGCGCCGCAACAGACGCACCAATTTGGCCTCATCATCCTCATCGGACAAGGAGATGCCCGGCAACAATCCCGTGCCAATGAGGTTGTGCCCGTCAATTAGGTAGGGCATATTCATTCCTCATTCTGCAGCACCTCTTCCAAACGACGTTCCAACACTTGAGACTCGTTGAAGCCGTCCAGTTGCAGATACCACTGTGCCACATCCAACATGGCTTTCAACGGGGTTAGCCCCACCAGCTCTGTGTGCGTGATAGTGCACCCATACCTGGCTGCTTCCCGTCGGATGAGTTCGACCACCCGGAAGATGGGGGTTTTCTTGAAGTTTGTCAGGTTCATGGACACTTGGGCCTGTCCGCCCACCAACATGCCCAAAGCTTTCACATACCGCAATCCCCCACTGGAGTGACGGACGGCCCGCGCGATGCGCTTGGCGATCTTCACATCATCGGTGTTCAGGTAGACGTTGAACGCGATGAGGAATTCCCGCGCGCCGATAACCGTCGCGCCGGCCGGTCCCAGTTCTCGGGGACCAAAATCGGGTTCCCGGTCGGGGTCGGTCTTGATGGCCTCCTTCAGGCCCTCATATTCCCCACGCCGGATGTTGGCCAAGTTCTCCCGGTCGGGACGGGTCGCGGCGGCCTCGTACAAGTACACGGGGATGCCCAATTCCTCGCCCACCCGCTGGCCCAAGCGACGGGCCAATTCCACGGCCTCCTCCATGGTCACCCCACGAAGGGGGACAAAGGGCACCACATCCGTGGCCCCGATGCGCGGGTGTTCTCCCCGATGCTCTTCCAGGTTGATGAGCTCAGCGGCCTTGGCAATGGCCCGGTACATGGCCTCCAAAGCGGCCTCGGGCTCCCCCACGCACGTCACCACCGAACGATTGTGGTCCCAATCACTCTCCACGTCCAAAATCCACACCTGGGGCACGCTGCGAATAGCTTCCACAATCTGGTCGATGACTTCCTGACGGCGCCCCTCGCTGAAGTTGGGCACACATTCCACCAATCGATCCGGTATGCGGCTCATGAGTTCTTCCCTCCCTCATGGTTCGAAATTTGAGCCGACGCCGAGGATACGTTACCGGCGCCGGGTACTGTGTCGGATTCGGCCTGAACCATCTCGGCCCACGCCAGAGCATACGTAATGCGTTCCCCCAACGGCGGATGTGTCCCGTACAGCCAGATGTACCACCGCGGGGGATGCAGTTCGATCAAATTCTGATCCCCTAGTCGGGCCAAAGCCCGCGCGTACGCATGGCCCTCTTCCATCACGTGCACGGCAAACATGTCGGCCAACAACTCTCGGTTGCGAGACCACATGTTGTGCAAAAGGGCCATGCCCCGCTGCAGGAGGAAAAACACCAACAGGACCACCGCGATGAACCGTGGACTTCCCACGGGAATGGCCGCCACGGGGGGCCATTGCAGCACCCATGCTAACACGCGAAAGCCCAGGAGGAGAAATACGGCCTCCATGAAGAAACTCCACAGGATATCCCGGTGCACATGATGGGCCAACTCGTGTGCGAGGATCCCCTCAATCTCCTCCGGCGAGAAGCGGTCCAGGAGGGTATCCCCCACCACCACACGACGGGTATGCCCCATGCCCAAGATCGCAGCGTTCGCCGCACCGGTGCGGGAACTCAGATCAAATCGGTAGACATCAACGACGGGGACGCCCGCGCGTTTGGCCAGCTGGAGAAGACGTGTGCGCACTTCCCCCTCCTCCAACTTCTCAAAGGAATAGAACCAAGGGGCAATGAGGACCGGTGCGATGACCATGAGGAGGAAGAAGAAGAGCGCGGCAACCACCGCAGCCCAGAACCACCAAAAAGGTACAGCATGGGCTATCAGAAACACTATCCCCTCAAACGCGATCAGAGCGACCCCCCCCTCCAGGAGCAGCACCTTCACCATGTCCGTGGCCCAGGCCTCCCAATCCTGGTGACTTTGCCCGAACCGGCGGTCAACCCGGTGTTGCAAGACGCCCACAACCGTGTCAATGAGGGTCAGGCCCACCAGGACAAGCCCCAGGGAAAGGGCTGTGCGCACGTACAGGGAGGGGGAAACCCGCAGGATCGCGTCTTCCAGGGAGCGGGCAAGGGGAAGGAGAAGCCACAAGATCAGGTATCCCAGGATAAGGACCTCGTGCAGGACCAGCCATTTACGCCGCGCGGCACCGTAGCGCCGGGCCAAAGTCCGGCGCTCGGGGTCGAACGCGTACGTCCCTTCCCTGATGACCTTATCCTCCAACACCGTGCCTCCTACTGCCGGGCTTGTCCGCCCCTTGTGTCACCGCCGAATTGTACCACGCTCCCCAGGCGCGGAAAAGGGAGAGGGGAGGTCCTGAGTAAGGAGTAACGATTAACGATTAAAAGGGGTTGGCGGGAAGCCAGGATCGGCCGGGATGGACAATAACGAGTAAAAGGGTGTTTTCGCCGGGGGAGAAGTGTTTTGCGAGGAGCGGGGCCATCCGCTGCCGGAATCCTGCGGAGTTTTTTCAGCAGAGCCATCTCTGGTATACTGGCGGTGAGTGTGAACCATGTCCTTGAGTGTGACCCGCCCAAAGGAGGTGCATCCATGCGTGTGTATGTGAAGGAAACACCCCTCTATGTGGCCGTCCGAGGTCATGGTCCGGCCATTACCCTCGTCCACGGCTTTCCTCTCAGCCACCGGATCTACGATACCCAATTTCGTTCCCTCAGTCACCAATACCGAGTTATCGTGCCCGACCTGCGCGGTTTTTGCAAGAGTCCTTTGGGTATGTCCCCCGAGGAGGTGACCATTGAGACCTATGCGGACGATGTGGCCGCGATCTTGGACACGTTGGGCGTGGAGAAGACGATCCTGGGGGGCTTGAGCATGGGCGGTTACATCGCGTTCGCGTTTTGGCGCAAGTACCCTGAACGCGTGCAAGGTCTGATCCTCATGAACACCCGCGCCGCGGCGGACAGCGAAGAAGGCCGTCAAAACCGCTACGCGCTCATGGAACGAGTCCGACAAGAGGGATTGGCCCCTCTTATCGAGAGCATGGTCCCCAAATTGGTCGCGCCATCCACCTTGAAAGGAAAACCCCACGTCATCCGCAAATTGCGTCACATCATGGAAGGTGCGACCGTTGACGGGGTCATTGCCGCGCTCCATGCCATGGCCCACCGGCCGGACAGCCGTCCCCTCCTGCCGCACATTCACGTTCCCACGCTCGTCATTGCCGGCCGGGAAGACGCGCTCATCCCGCTGGAGGAGGCGGAGGAGATGGCGCTCCACATCCCGCATGCGACCCTGCAAATTGTGCCCCAAGCGGGCCATCTGGTTACAATGGAACGGCCACGGATGACCACTCGGCTGATACAACACTTCGTGGCAGGCATCCGGGAGTAAACCCGGAGTCCGCCCGACCATTTGGTTGACGGACCAGCCGCCACGCGCGCGGAACAGTTCTCCTCTGGAGAAACAAACAGGAGGCAAAATACTTCGCCATGTTGCAAGTGGTGCCGGTCAAACAAATCCATCTCGACGCGTATGCCCCCATTGTCGGTGCCGCGACCGTGGAGGAGCTTCGCGAGCTCGCCCGTCCCCTGAACGGGCTGCGTGTCGTCCACGTTAACGCCACCGCGTTTGGAGGCGGCGTAGCCGAAATCCTGCAAACATTAGTCCCCCTGAGCGTGGATGTGGGGTTGGAGGCCACCTGGCAGGTGATCGAAGGGAGTGATGACTTCTTCAACGTCACCAAAGCCATGCACAACGGCCTCCAGGGCATGGACATCCCCTTCACCCCAGAAATGCAACGCATCTGGCAGGAATATAACCGACGGAACGCGGAGAAGTTCGAAGGCACGTACGACATCGTGATCGTCCACGACCCTCAGCCGGCCGGCCTTCTCCACTACACAGGGGGAAAGCACGCACCGCATTGGGCTTGGCGCTGCCATATCGACACCTCAGAGCCCAATCCGGTTTACTGGGATTTCCTGGCCCCTTACATCAGCGAGTACGAAGCGGGCATCTTCACCCTCAAAGAATACGTGGGGCCGGGCGTCACCTTCCGCCATCTGGCCATCATCCCCCCCACCATCGACCCGCTCTCCCCGAAAAACGCGGACATGCCCTTGGAGGAAGCCAAGGCCATCGTCCAGAAATTCGGCATCGACGTGAACCGCCCCCTTCTCCTCCAGGTCAGCCGGTTCGACCCCTGGAAGGACCCCTTGGGCGTGATCGACTGTTACCGTCTGGTGAAGAAGGAACGGCCGGACGTCCAATTGGCCCTTGTCGGTTCCATGGCCTCCGACGACCCGGAGGGGTGGATTTACTACGACCGCACGGTGCGGCACGCGGGGGAGGACTTTGACATCCACATCCTCCACAACTTCCACGGCGTGGGAAGCCGGGAAGTCAACGCGTTCCAGCGGGTGGCCGATGTGGTCATCCAAAAATCCCTGCGCGAAGGATTTGGCCTGGTCGTCGCGGAGGCCATGTGGAAGGGGAAACCCGTTGTCGGGGGCAAGGTCGGTGGCATTCCCCTCCAGATTGTGGACGGGGAAACGGGTTTTCTTGTGGAGAGTGTGGAAGAGTGTGCGGACAGGGCCTTGTACCTGCTCCAGCACCCGCAAGAGGCCCGGCGGATGGGGCAGGCCGCACGGGAGCGGGTACGCCGGCATTTCCTCATCACCCGGCACCTGAGGGATTACCTACACCTGTTCCGGGAACTCACCGGGTTGTGATCGCTCATTTCGCGTCACCCTGCTGCTTTCCTGCTCGAAGAGAACTGTTGTGGTTGCGAGGTGAACACGTGGGAGCCCCGCCCAGGCGCGGATCCGCCCGCGGTCCAGGGGCGACCGAGTTTTGTTAACCAGCTATCACGTCTGACAACTCACAAGGGGGGTACATGATCGAGATCCACATTCCCGGGCGAGGTACGTTTGAGCTGGAACACGTGGTGTTCGACGTCAACGGTACCTTGGCGCTGGACGGCATTTTGTTGGAAGGGGTTGTGGAGCGATTGACCGCGCTCCAAGCCCATCTGACCTTGCACATGCTCACCGCGGACACCCACGGCCGCCAGGAGGTCATTGATACCATCCTCGGGTTCCAGGCCCAACGCATTGGCACGGCCGCGGGCAAGGTGCGCTATGTGCTGGATTTGGGTGCAGAACACGTGGTTGCTGTGGGCAACGGTGCAAATGACGTGGGCATGCTGCGCGCCGCGGCTCTGGGCATTGCCGTCCTCGGCCCGGAGGGCGCCGCGGCCGACGCGCTCCAAGCCGCGGACATTGTCGCGCCCAACATCATCGTCGCCCTGGAACTCCTGTTGAACCCGCGACGGATTGTCGCCACTCTGCGCAGATGAGGGAGCCCTATGACCACAACATCGGCAGTCCCCCAGGATTCACCTGCTGACACGCTCTCCACCTGGCGTCATGTCCTGGACCGGTACGTTTACACGGTCATGGATGTACATGACATCACGTTGGTGGACACCACCCCCACCCTCCGATATCGGGGCCGTCTTCGCATGCCTTCGGAAAAGGCGTATGACTGGCTCTTCCAGCAACTGCAAACCCTCCACTTCGTCCCTCTGTTCCGCAAGGAAGGGGATTGGCATGTGATCATCCTCCGCCGCGGCACCCTGCCCCGGGCCAAACAACGGGTATGGCTCGCCGGCATTCTCTTCGTGCTCACGGTTCTTTCCGTCTTCTTCGCGGGGTTGAACCAGACCGAGGGACACACGTGGGGGGAGATGTTGGTCAACGCGGCCTTCTTTGCCGTCCCCCTGTTGACCATCTTGGTCGCGCATGAGATGGGGCATTACCTTGTCGGACGTTTTTACGGCACGGAGATGAGTCTCCCCTATTTCATCCCCGCGCCTATCTTTCTCTTCGGCACCATGGGGGCGGTCATCAACATGGTTGCCCCGCCCAAGAACCGTCGACAGTGGTTGCACATCGCGGCCGCGGGACCCCTGGCCGGACTTTTCTTCGCGGTGCCTTTTACCCTGGCGGGTCTTGCCCTTTCGCCCGTGAAGCCTTTGCCCCCGCATGGGTACATCTTGGAGGGGAATTCCATCCTTTACCTGGCCCTCAAATACCTGGTCTTCGGTCGTCGCTTGCCCGCGGATGGCATGGACGTGTTCCTGCATCCCATGGCCTGGGCCGGTTGGGGCGGACTCCTGGTGACCATGCTCAACCTCATCCCCGCGGCCCAGCTGGATGGAGGACATGTGGCCCGCGCGTTGTTGGGCGCCCGCGGGGGCCAATGGCTCACCTACGGCATCATCGTCGTCCTCCTGTTGATGACTTTTCTCTGGTCCGGGTGGGCTGTGTGGGCGTTGATCATCTTCTTCTTCTCCCGATTCCAGGTCGCTCCCCTGGACGACATCACCGAACCCACGGGGTGGGACAAACTCTTGGCAGGGTTCATGTTGATCCTCTTCATTTTGCTCTTCACCCCCCGGCCCATCGTCTTCGTGCCGTAGGGAAAAGGCGTGGAGGGCGGGCAAAACCGTTCTGCCAAGGAGAGAAACCGACAAGACCGTTCGCCCAAGGGGCGGCAGTACCGCCCCATACCTACGCGTAACCTAGACCAACGCATTTGCATCTAACCACGGGATGATTACAATGTGACGAGCGGGCCGTTTGTGACGATACTCGGCCGGTTATGTGCCCTACCAAAGTTCCCACAGGGGGCTTCGTCCGCCCACTACACAAAACGCTTTCCTAACACGGGAAGAGAACGGCGGAGGCGCGGACCCATCCGCCGCTGAGGTGCAATCGAGATACGTCAGTTCATCAGGCCCAACGTCTCGTAGAATTCGACCGGAGGTGATAGAGTACATGAACGGGGAAGCTGTAGCGGAGATGACGGTTGAGATGCCGACAAAAGGGGAAGAGAAAACCACGAAAAAGCGGAGAGAACGGAAAAAGGCGAAGAAAAAGCAACCTCGAGTTCTCATCTTCACCACACCCACCTGTCCCTGGTGCCGGCGCGCGAAGCGGTATTTCCGGGAAAAGGGCATCCGTTTCAAGGAAATCGACGTGACAAAAGACCCGCGCGCGGCCAAGGACCTGGTCCGCTGGACCGGCCAAATGGGCGTGCCTGTGATTCGCATCGGCAACCACTTCATCGTGGGCTTCGATAAGGCCAAAATCGACAAACTCCTGGACATCAAAAACTGAACGCTCTTTTGGGTAAGACCCTCCCGAGTGGGGTTATACCGTATACCGGACAATAGACGGTGGCACATATCAGGCAACGACAATCCGTGAAAGAAGGAGGGAGATAACCATGACCAAGCTGGAACCGCTGGGCAACCGTGTTTTAGTGCAGATCCTGGAACAGGAAGATCGGACCAAGGGGGGCATCTACCTTCCCGAGACCGCGAAGGAAAGGCCCCAACAGGCCCGGATCATTGCCATCGGTGAAGAAGCCGAAGAGGAACTGAACCTGGAAATCGGGGATGTGGTCATTTTCCCCAAGTACAGTGGGACCGAAATCAAGGTCGACGGGGAAGAGTACCTCATCCTCAACGCGGATGACATTCTCGCCCGAGTTGTGGAGGAATAATCCTCCTCCATGCACGTTGGGCGGGGTGGGATTTCCCCCCGCCCAACGTGTTAAGTACCCCCGCGGCGGCTCTCCCCCTCTGGTTTGTCCACAATAACCCACACGTTCAAGTGACCACTGCGATCTACCGTGACACGCGCACCCAACGCGTGAAACAACGCGGCCATGGTATCCGGTGGGTAAAAACGGCTCCCCATCAAAGCCAACCGTTCCCCCAGGGCAATGAGCTTCACGTGGGGTTTTTCCACATTCGGCTCCTCGATGACCAGTCGCCCTCCAGGGGCCAGCACTCGCCACAACTCCCGGACCGCGAGGTGCTGATCGTGGAAGTGGTGGAACGCGTCCACCACCACAACGCGGGAGAAAAACCCATCGGGGAAGGGCAAATGTTCCACCTGAGCCCGAACCGCTTTCAACCCCTTCTTGTGGACCGCCTGCCGGAGCATGGCATGGGAATAGTCCACAACAACCACATCCCCTACCAGAGGCTGTAACACTCGGGCCACCCGCCCCGTTCCTCCGCCTGCATCCAACAGCCACCCGGACGCGGGGAGCGCCAGGTGATGACGAAGGCGGTCCACGGACAAGAACCACCGCACCAAGTTGTCATACACAGGAGCAACCCAATGGAATGGGTCAAACCAGGGTTTTGCCATACGGCCTCCATCCGGATTGACAAACAAAACTAGGTGGCACCAAAGCAGCGGGCGGGGCCGCGCCCTGGTGGGGGGTGACGTTTTCGCCCCATGCAAGAAGTGAGAGGCGGGCT
>JAADDB010000031.1 GCA_013154135.1 Chloroflexota bacterium | reverse complement strand
ACCACGCACACAAAACAATTCTCTCCGGGGAAGAAATCAACAAACTCCTATCTCAAAAACGGATCCCTTCCCGTTGAATGAGATTCAACTGTCGACGTATTCCAGCAGGCGGACTTATCCGGCTGCCTTCCGGGCGCACTGCCGTGCGGCCCCTACCGTTCGTGAACGGGGATAGGTGATCGTGCCCCATCGCCCGGGGCTGAACCCCCGGGCTAAATTTAGAGAAGCCCCCTTTGGGGGCTCTGTATGGGCCGAGCATCGCCATAGCCGGCCTATCATGGTCTCCAGCCCCTCTTACTCGTTACTCGTTATGCGTTAGGCTCTTCGCCCATCCCGGCCAACCTCGCCCTTCACCCAACCTCCCCTTAATCGTTAATCGTCAATCGTTACTCCTTACTTCCTCCACGACACTCCGGGAAGCTTCCAGTGGACGGACGAGGTAGTGTCCATCCTGCTCCTCCAGTTTCCCCACCCCAAATCGGGCGTCGTGTTGGAAGATGAGCCACGCGTTGTGGCGAAGGGCCCACCGGGCCAGGCGCTTCTTCGTGTGAATGCTCACCATGGGTTCCAGATCGTACGCGGGCACCCAGGCCAGCCGTTCGAAAAACACGCCCCAGGAGACCGCGTCCGCGAGGAAGATGGCCTTCTCCCCACCCCCTTCCATGACAACGCATTGGTGGGACGCGGTGTGCCCCGGCGTCAGCGTGGTCCAGATCCCGGGCACCACATCCGTATCCCCGTCAATCACGCGCAACTGCCCCGATTGCATGAGAGGTTCCACGTTCTCCCGGAAATAGGTGCCCCGCGTGCGCTCGTTGGGGAACATGGCATCCGCGAGTTCACGCCGCTGAATCCAGTACTCGGCCCGGGGAAACGTGGGCACCACCCGTCCCTCCTCGTCCAAGCGGGTGTTGCCGCCACAGTGGTCATTGTGCAAATGGGTGAGGAGGACGATATCGATGTCCTCAGGGCCCAGGCCCAAGGTGGCCAAATCCTGCAAGAGGCGGTCTCGTCCCTGAAGGTTGATCTGGCGCCGAGCCTTGTCGGGCAACTTGTCACCAATGCCCGTGTCCACCAGAATGCGGGTCTCCCCTGCTTCGACCAGCAACGTGCGCAACATCATGGGCACCCGGTTCAGCTCATCGGGACGGATGACCCGTTGCCACAGGACTTTGGGAGTCAACCCGAACATCCCCCCTCCATCCCACCATACCACCCCGTCGGACAGGACATGCACGCGGATGGAGCCCAGGGTCAGAGTCACCGGACGATTGCGATAGACGCGGGTCGATGCCATGCTCTTCTCTCCTTACACATTCCGTACGTAGCCCGGGGCCTCAAGCGCCGGTGCACCAAGGGTCCTGGGAGTTCTGGGCACAGGCGAGGAGGACCGGCCGAGCCCATGGGGCCGTACTGCGGCGCAAAGTCCACGTCACTGTACGGCGCACGGCCGGGGCCTCATCTTCTAAGAGCTGGAGGAGGGCGGCCTGCGCGTCCGGGCGTTCGATGAACGCGGCCAACGCGTCGGCCACGGCCACGCGCACGTGGATGTTCGGGTGCTCCCGATGGGCCAAAATCGCGTCCAACCCCGCGGGATCGCGCAGCGCGGCCAACACGCGCAGACACGCGGTCAGCCCTTCCACCGGATCCCCCGCGCGTGCCCGCTCCAAGCAGAGGGGCAGAACCCGGTTAGGCTTCTGCTGGGCCAGGATCTCCGCCAGCTCCCAGCGGAGGAACGCATCCGGGTCGTCCAGGAGCCGGAGTATTCGACGGAGGTGGCGGGTGTACAGGGGCACGGTACGGAGGCGATGAGCCCACTGCCATCGGGCCGCGCCCGAGGTTTCCTCCACGCGGTCCAGGATGTGGTCGGCCTCCCAGCCGGCCCGGGCCTTCAGCCAATGCCATACATGTTGCACACGTTCATCCCATCGTCCCTTTGGGAATGGCACAGTTTGCTCCTCACGCGTTATGCATTGCGCCTTACCGCCCCTAGCGAATAAGCCGGACCGTTTGCTCCTCCCGGTCCCACAGGGCATAACATGTCCCAGGACCGTCCAAAGGACGCCCCACACTTCCCACGCCGATGATGTACAAGTGCTGGGGCTGAAGGGTGACGACATCGCCGGAAAGACGCCGCATGTGATTGTCCGGGGTGAGAACCCACGCGGCCTGGACGTGGGTGTGGCCGTGGAAAGTCACCCACGCCCCCACCTGGGCCATGTGGGCAAAGGCCTCCCACCGGGCCTCCTCATCCTTGTCCAGCGCGGGGAAGAGGGCAAACCAGGAACCGTGGGTCTGCACATACCGGGCCGCGTCCTCCAGAGTCTGCACCTCATCCGGCCACACCGGACTGGCATGGCAGAAGAAAGTGCCCTCCTCCTGCCGGATGAAGGGCCATGTGCGCACTTCCTCGCGCCAGGGGGAAGGCAACGTCTGCCAGGAGGAGACCTCCCAATTGCCGATGACGGATTTGGGCTTCACCGCGGCCAGGAGAGCATGTGTCTGGCCGTTGCCCGTGTCCCCCAAATTGTAGAAGTGCTCCGCGCCGCGCGCGCGGGCGTCCGCCAACACCCGTTCCAGCGCGGCCGCGTTTCCGTGAACGTCCGAGAGGATGGCTACACGCATGTTCATCTCCTTTGGAAAGCGGCATCGAGCCGTTTAGCCACATCTGGAAGGGGAAGCCCCTCCACGAGGAGCACCTTCTCCCGCGCTTTTTCACCCCGGACGAGGGAGATCTGACGTCGGGGCACGTCCAGCACATCTGCGAGGAAGGCGATGAGGGCCTTGTTGGCGGCCCCTTCCACGGGCGGAGCCGTCAGCCGAATTTTGAGCCGGCCGTCGTGTACGCCCTCGATCCGGTTTTTCCGGCTCCGGGGCTGCACCCGGACGTGGATGTACACCCCGTCGGTTGCGGGCTTCAGATAGGTAGGTTCGGCCATCCTTCCCCTCCCGGCCCCGCTCAATAGGGCATGTTCACAGCCAGGTTCACCAGGAAGCGGATGAGAAATTCGTGCACCAGTTCCAGGACGATGATAACCACAATGGGAGAGATGTCCAACATGCCGATGGGCGGGATGAGGCGCCGCGCGGGCTCCAGCAACGGGTCGGTGATGGAGCGCAACAGGCGCACCAGTGGATGGTGCCAGGGCACTCCCGGAATCCAGGAGAGCAGGACCCGGATGATGATGGCCCAGGTCAAAATGGTAAACAGGATGTCCACAAAACGGATCAGTGCCAGGATAAGCATCACTCCTCCAATTTCTTCTCGCTGAGATCACCCAAATACTGGGACTTCTTGAACGCAGCCCATACTGCTTTGGACAACACGGTGCGGAAGCCCCCTTTCTCCAGTTGGTAGAGGGCTTCGGCCGACGTCCCGCCGGGGGAGGTGACCATGTTCCGCAGGACCGCGGGGTGTCTTCGGCTGGTACGGGCCATGGCCAAGGCCCCTTCGATGGTCTGGAGCACAAGTTTCTCCGCGACGTGCCGGGAAAAGCCCAAATGGACCCCCGCGTCAATGAGGGCTTCCATGAAGAGGAAGACGTACGCGGGCCCCGTACCGGAAAGGGCAGTGGCCATATCAAGATACGTCTCGTCATCCACGTACAGTTCTTCCCCCAAAGCCCCCAGGATAGCCTTGGCCTGAGTGCGCCCTTGAGGATCGACCATTTCCGTCGCGGTCCAGACGGTCATGCCCTTGCCCAGTTGAGCGGGGGTGTTGGGCATGGCCCGGACAACGCGTTCCTGTCCCAGGCCGTGCATGATGCTGCGAATGCGCGCGCCGGCCACAATGGAGAGGATGAGAACCCCCGGCTGGAGGTGTCCCCGGAGTTCGGTGAGCACCCGGGGAAGAACCTGGGGCTTCACCGAGAGGATCACAATGTGGGCCGAGGACGCGGCGGCCACATTGTCCGTGGTTGTGCGCACTCCGTAACGTTCGTGAAGCTCCTTGCCCCGCACTTCCCGCGGGCCGCTGGCCACGATCTGCTCCGGTGTGACCAGATGTCGCTCCAGCAATCCCCGGATCATGGCTTCTGCCATGTTCCCCGAACCGATGAACGCGAGGGTCTGTTGTTGTAACAATCCTCTGCCTCCTTCCCAATGGACTCAAAACCCGGTAACACCCGGCCCGTCATCCCCTGACCCGTTATGACTACTCCCGCGGGCCGAAGATAGCCGTCCCAATGCGCACGATGGTGGCCCCCTCTTCGATGGCCACTTCAAAATCCTGGGTCATGCCCATGGACAGGTGATGCCACTGTAATTCGGGATAGATGCTCGCCAATTCATCCCGTAGGGTGCGCAGCCCCGCGAACACAGGGCGAACCTCTTCCGGGTCCTCAACCAAAGGCGCCATGGTCATCAGACCTTGGATGCGCAGGAATTCCAGGGTGGCGATTTCGGCCACGGCCTCGACGACTTCCTCGGGGGAAAAGCCGAACTTGCTCTCCTCGCCGGAGATGTTCACTTCCAGGAGGATGGGTTGGACACGGCCCATGTCTCGGGCGAACCGGTTCAACCGCCGTGCGATCTTCAGCCGGTCCACGGAATGGATGAGTGCATAGGGGCCGATGGCCCGCGCGGCTTTCCGGCTCTGGATGTGACCGATGAGGTGCCACCGGGGAAAGTCGGTTTGCCCGGCTTCGCGCAGCAATTCCCGGACTCGGTGGATCTTGGGGTCGGCCTCCTCCACCCGGTTCTCACCGAAATCCCGCACTCCCAGGTGATAGGCGGCCACAACAGCTTCCGGCGGATGTCCCTTGCTCACAGCAACGAGGGTGATGTCCTGGGGGGAACGGTGGGCCCGGGCCGCTGCCAAGGCAATACGTTCACGCACCGCGTCCAAACGGGGGGCAATCCGGGCCAGATAGGTATCAACGTGTGAAGTGGTCATATCCCTCTTTTCCATCTCTTGTTGATGGTGGGTTTGCGTTCTGGATTACGCTAGTGGGATTATAAGAGGGGGAATAGAGGGTGTCAAACGTCCGTTCGGGCTTGCAAAAGGCATGGGGGAAGGCCGCCCCCTCTTTCAGCCCCTGTCATCGTTGCTCATTACTTCGCGGCAGTGTGAACCAAAACGTCATGCCCTGACCGACCTGGCCCTCCACCCCCACGGGCCGGAACTTGCATTTTACAGGTATCGGGGGTTAGATATGAGGGTGCAGGCCAGAATGAGTGATGAGACAGGGAGGATGGCTCGGTTTTAGTGGGTCAACCGGACCTGCAAAATACCCCATAGCCAACAGGAGAAAACCCCATGCACATTCCCATGGTCGACCTGAAGGCCGAGTACAAGACCATTCAAGAAGCACTGGATGCGGCCATCCAGCGGGTAGTCCAAAACGCCCAGTTCATCCTAGGGCCCGAAGTGGAGGCATTCGAGGAAGCCTTTGCCGCGTATTGCGGTGCCCGCCACGCGGTGGGAGTGGCCTCGGGGACCGCGGCGTTGTTCCTCACCCTGGCCGCACTGGATATCGGCCCAGGGGATGAGGTCATTACAACGCCCTTCACCTTTTTCGCGACGGCTTCCACCATTGTACACCGGGGCGCCAAGCCCGTGTTTGTGGACATCGATCCCCAAACGTACAACCTGGACCCCCATCAGGTGGAAGATGCCATCACTCCCCGCACCCGAGCCATTGTCGCCGTTCACTTGTTCGGCCACCCCGCGGAGATGGACCCGTTGCGGGACATTGCCGAACGCCACGGTCTGTGGCTGGTGGAGGACGCGGCCCAGGCGCACGGGGCCGAATACAAGGGAAGACGGGTAGGCACGTTGGGGGATGTGGCGTGTTTCTCCTTCTATCCCGCGAAGAATTTGGGAGCCTACGGTGATGCCGGCGCGGTGGTGACGAACAGTGACGAGGTGGCAGAACGGGTGCGGCGCCTGCGCAATCACGGTCAGGCCCGGCGGTATTACCACGTGGAGGTGGGTTACGCGGAACGGATGGACGGACTTCAGGGGGCTGTCCTGCGCGCGAAACTGCCGTACCTGGACCAATGGAACGAGGCTCGGCGCGCGGCCGCCCATCGCTACAACCAAGGCCTGGCCCCGCTGGACCTCGTCCTCCCCTACGAGGCGCCCCACGTCCGGCACGTGTACCACGTCTACACCCTCCGGACGGACGCCCGCGATCAGCTGATCCAAAGGCTGGCGGAACGGGGCATTCCCACAGCCGTGCACTATCCCCGGCCCCTCCACCTACAACCCGCGTTCGCCTTCCTCGGGTATGGTGAAGGGGCGTTCCCCGTGGCAGAACGCATGGCCCGGGAAGTCTTCAGCCTCCCCATGCACCCCCACCTGACCCCGGAACAGCAGGAGTACATCATCCAGGCCCTGAGGGAGGAGATGGGCCGCTGATGGACCGATAAAACGCGGTCGCACTGTGGCGGCAGGCGGGCTCCATCCGCCTGCCGCGTACAACACCGTTCTCACGCTAACTCGGGGATGATGAGGCCGTAGCCCCCTTCCTTGCGCCGATAGAGGACGTTGACGCTGTTGGTGTTCACGTTGTAGAAGACAAAGAAATCGTGCCCCAGAAGCTCCATCTGCTCAATGGCCTCCCACTCGTCCATGGGCACCATTTCGAACCGTTTGACCCGTTTGATCTGGGGCGGGAAATCCTCCTCCGCATCTTCCGCGGCTTCCAATTCGGCCAGGGCTTCCGCCTCGGCCAGGGCCCGCATCTCCCCTCGACGTCGAGGGCGCACCTGAAGCCAGTGTTTTCCCTTGTAGCGCTCAATCTGTCGTTCGATGGTGTCCATGACCGCGTCGAACGCGGCGTAGATATCCGCATCCCGCTCTTCGGCCCGCAAAATGCGCCCGTTGCTGGCAAAAAGGGTGATCTGGGCCGTGTGGCGCTGCTGGGCGTTCCGAGTGGATTCTTTGGCCAATTCCACGCGCGCTTCCATGATGTTCGGCAAATACCGGTTCAGGCGCTGGACTTTCTTCTCCACATAATCACGCAGCCGCTCGTTGAGCTCTAATTCCCGGGTCTTCACTGTGATCAACATGGCTGCCTCTCCTTTCGCTGAATTTGAACAATGGACGAACCGCTCGGGGGAAAAGTTTCACCCATCGGTCTCCCCCGAGCCGGCCGACAAGACCAACGGCTTCTCGAAGATCCGATATTTCTTGTACACACGCCCTCCAAAAAAGCGGATGGTCCGGTTCACCGCGTCGTTGGTTTCCAGCGTCCACCCCATCTCCGCTCGCTTGTACCCTTTGCGGAAGAGCTCCTTGCCCGTCTCGTAGTACAACAGGGCATCAATGCCCCGTCCGTGCCATTCGTGCACCACCCCTAGGGCGAAGATGCGAGCCGTGTCGATCTTCCGCTTGTACCAGAGGAACTTCAGCCACCCCAAAGGGAAAAGACGGCCGTTCAGGTGGATGAGCACTTGGTTGTAATCGGGCAGGGTCAAGGACGCGGCAATGGGACGCCATGTCCCGTCCGGTTCCTGGACTTCCGCGAACAGGGCCAAATCCTCGTCGATGAGGGGCACGAGATCTTTGGCCATGTGGTCGATTTCCTTGTCCGTCAGGGGCACGAACCCCCAATTCTTCTCCCAGGCCTTGTTGTACACTTCCTTGAACCGGGCGATCTCGTTCCGCAGATCCGACTTGCGCATTTTACGCACTCGCACTTCCGGATGGCGTTTTTGCACGGCCCGGACGACCCGCAACAGCTTGGGGGGCAAATCATCCATGGACTTGTACTGTGTATGATCCAACAAATGGGCCCATAAGTCCATAGCCTTTTGGTACCCCACCGCCTCCATCAGTGCGGGGTAGTAAGGGGGATTGTACGGCATGAGGAAGACGGGAGGGGAGTCAAAGCCTTCGATCAGCATGGCGCATTCGTCGTTGGTGCTGAAGCTCATGGGCCCGAGAATGGCCCTCATCCCCCGTTCGCTGACCCACTGTTCCGCCGCGTTCAGGAGGAAGCGGGCCACGTCCACATCGTTCACGCTCTCGAAAAAGCCGAAAAATCCCACTTGCTCATCGTGGAATTCGTTGTACAGGTGGTGGACGATGGCCGCGATTCGGCCGATGACCCCTTCTTTGAGCAGGGGATACCGGGAATCCCGGGGTTCTACGGAGCGGTCCTCCCCGGGCACGTAGGTGCCTTCGACGAGGAAGAGGGCCACATCCATGTGTTCAAAGGAGGGGTTCTTCTGTGGGTCCAGGAAATCCTTGCGTTCGCTGATGAGCGGTGGGACCCAATGAGGGTCGTTTTTGTAGATTTTCCAGGGGAATTTGATGAACTCGAGACGTTCCCGGGGGGTTCGCACTTCTCGAAGCCGCAAGTTTGTGTATGGCATGGGTGCACCTCAACATAACAGGATATACGGGTCAACTCACCACCCGATTTCTTTCCACGTGGCCTGCACATTTTGCCAGTGCGTGCCGGCCCAGTAGATGCGATGACATTGGGGACATTCGTAGAATTCCCTTTGGGTCTGGAACACGTAGGGAGGCACCCGGTCCCGGACGTGGGGTTTGGGAACGGCCTGTAAGGGCACATTGCAGATGGGACACCGGGTGTCGGGAAGGGGGCCGGAGATGAGCCCTTTCTCCGCGAGCTCCCTCAGCTGGGCTTTCAAATCCTGGTGGTGGATGAAGACGCCCAAGGACCTGGCACGGCGTGCGAGGGCCGTATCCCGGGTGAGGAGGAAGCGGGATTCCGCGCGGGCCCGTCGTAAGATGTCGATATCGGGCACGTCGGGCATGAAGACCACATCATACCCTAACATGCGCAACCACTTGGCCAGACGGCCCAACATCGCATCCGCGACAAAGCGGGGTGGGGATGAGGGTGTGGCCCTTTGCTCGCCTTCTGCTATCATGGCCCCCCGTGTCCGGATATGGGTGAATAGAAAGTGTTTTGCGTGCGGGTCCACGGCCCTGCCACACAAAACAGTGCTTCCTGGGGTGCAGAAAAGAGGGAAGAAGGCACCTTCCCTTTTCCTGAAAACCGCCAAACTTCGTCTCTGGCGTTTGGACAAAAGCCCCTGGCTGGCGAACAAACGTCAGCCGCACCTCGGCGGCGGACGGGTCCGCACCCCGGCGGGACTCCGATGTTCTCGCCCCGTGCCTGAAAAGAGTTTTGTGTGGGTG
>JAADDB010000231.1 GCA_013154135.1 Chloroflexota bacterium | reverse complement strand
CGTACGTCAACGCGTCCATGTGAGCCTCCCAAGGTAATGAACGAGTAACGAGTAACGATTGACGATTAACGATTAAGGGGTTGGCGGAAGGAGCCCTCTCGGCTCGTTAGTGGCGATGCTCGGCCCATATAGAGTCCCCGCAGGAGGCTTCCCAAATTGATCCCGGGGTTTAGCCCCGGGCGACCGGACATGCCCCATCGCCGTTCACGAACAGTAGGAGCACACGGCCGTGCGCCCTGTTGAGCTTCCTCTCGCCGGCCCGACATCGAAGGGCCTATCCCGGTATTCCCACCTTAATCGTCAAGCGTTACTCATCCCCCATTCCTCGTCGAGAACGGTTTGTACCGCACACCTATCCCCAAAACCACCAGAGCGGAGAGGATAGAAAGGACAAGGCCTACGTACCAGGTGGTGGGGCGAAACACAAACGTCACCACCCGGTCCCCCGGGCGCAAAAGGACCCCCCGCAAAGCCCCGTCCACCCGCCAAAGGGACCGAACCTGCCGGGTGCCATCCTCCCCTTCCACAGTCACACGCCAGCCAGGATACCAAAAATCCCCCAAAATGAGAAGTGCCGGTTGGGTCACCTGCACGTGAAGGACGACCCGGTTCAACTCCCGTCGGGCAAAGGCCAGGTGATCACCGCCGGCCCCGCCCGGTCGCAGGTCGGCCAAGGCCGCGGCCCCCGCGCCCGAAGCTTCCACCACCGCCTGGGTCCCGGGGGAAAAGGTGGGTTGGGCGAGGACACGCCACGCGTCCTCCGAAGAGGAAACCACCGTCACATCCCGCACCAGGAAAGCACGGGGCAACGCGTCCGGGTTCAGGTAGACGTTCAACACCGGATCATCGCTGAACACCGGGGGAAAACGGGCCGGGTCAAAGGGAGGTTCCTTGCTCGCAATGAGGTATTTGGTGTTCAACAGGGGGTAAAGGTGGGAATCCCAACCGCCCACCGTGTTCAAAAACCGCCGGATAAACGCGGGCAGAAGGGGATTGGCCACGCCGTTCACATCTTCCACCCCCCAGACCATGCCCGTGTTGGGCAGCCAATGGGCCTCGATGCCGGTGCGGGAATCCACCCGGAAGGGGGAAGAGTCCCCGCGGAGGAATTGGACCAGAGCCGGATGGTGATAGCGAGCCGTGGGGTCACTCCCACCCAAATCCACATACGCGCCCGCCGCGGCCAAGTCCACCAGAAGGAGAAGGGGCAGGAGGACCCCGGCTACCCGCGGGGTGATCCGGCCTTCCAGAAGAAAACGCCAAAGGCCCCAGGTCAAGGCCAGGAGGAGGAGGAACAACCCCACCGCGTTGGCCGCGACAGCCTGGCGCACCACCAGCACCCGGTCCTGCCCTTGCCCCAGGAGAAGCCCGATCATGAGCATCGGCCAGAAGAGCCCGGCCGTGACCAGCAACATGCCCCGTATCCAGCGGTAAACCCGCCGGGCGTCGGCCCGGGCATCCCGCGAGAGGAGGGCTTCCATGCCCCACGCGGCCAACAGGGCCAGGGCCAAATCCATCACCAGGAGGAAGCGGGCGGGCGCGCGGATAAGGTGCATGGGCGGGAAGACCGCGGTCAACCAACCGTGAACCGGAGCATACGCGCCCAGCGCGATGAAAAAGGCCAACAGCCCCAACCCTCCCCAGACGAACACCTCCCTTCCCCAATAGCGAAGGACCCCCAACGCGGCCAGGAACAGGGTCACCACCCCCACATAGCCCACCTCCACCCGGGGCCAGACCCCCCAGTAGAGTTGGGCGCCCCGGCCGAAGAAGCCGGGGATGAGAAGCCCGATGAACTGGCCCGGCGCGAAGGAATAGCCCACCGCTTCCCCATACGACCACCCCGAGCGCTCCGAAAGCTGGATCAGCTCCCACCCGGGCAGGAGGACGACCGCGGCTATCCCACCCGCGAGGAGGGCCACAGGGACCCAGGGCGCCCACCAACGCCACGTCCGCTCTTCCCGGGTAAGCCAGGTGAAAAGGAGGAAGAAAAGAAGGGCCAATCCCACGTACAGGGCCATCTGCGGGTGTCCGGCCAGGAAGGCCAGGCCCAAGAAGAGGGCGGTCAACGCGTACATGCTCCGGTCCTCGCGGTGGAGAGCCTGCCGCGCGGCCCAGAGAGTCCAGGGGAGCCAGGCCGCGGCCGCGTTCAAGTTCTCGTTGCCGAAGTGGACGAGGAAGACGTCGGAAAGGCCGAACGCGATGCCCGCGAGGAAGGCGGCTTCCCTCCGGAGGGGCCGCCCCCCCGGGGAGAAGGAGCGGGCCAGGGTGTACGCGCCCACCGCGGCCCACCACATGTGGAGGATGGTCAACCCCTCCAGGGTCTTATAGGTGATGCGTCCCCAGAGGAAGAAAGGCCAGTTAGGTGGGTAGTACAGGCCCGATTGGACCTCCCCCACGTAGGGGAATCCCCCATAAGCGTAGGGATTCCACAGGGGCCAGATGCCCTCCCGGATGGACCGGGCGTTGAAGTGGAACATGGGGTAGAGGAAGGAACCCATGTCCCCGCCATCCGCGGGAACGTACACATCCCCCCAAACGACCCGCCAGTGGAAGGCCAACACGGCCAGGGCCAACAGGCCCCACGCGCGCAAGTCCGACACCCAGCCGCGGTCCCCCCATCGGCTCCGGGCCACGGCCCACATGAGCCACAGACCCGCCCACCCCACGAGAAGCCAGGTCATGCATCCGCCTCCTCAGGGCGCAGATCGCGAGCTTGGAGGTACGCGACGGCCTCCTCCGGGGTGGCCACCGGGGTGACCAGCTGGAACGCGCTGGAGCCCATCTGCGTGTGCTCCCGGAACGTCTCCAGCAGGGGAAGCCATTCGTCCCCCACCAGGAGGAAGGGTTTGGAGCCCAGGTGGTCCAGGAGGAGCAGGTTCCACACCACGGTGAGTTCGGCCAGGGTGCCGATGCCACCGTGCAGAGCGATGAACGCGTCCCCCTCCTGGGCCATGCGCTCGATGCGCTCGGTCAGGGTGCGGGTACGTCGCTCCTCCGAAAGCCAGGGGTTGGGCTCCACATCCTCGAAGATGTCGCACGTGTAGCCGACCACATGGCCACCGGCCTCGCGCGCGCCGCGGCTGACCGCTTCCATCACGCCCTGATATCCACCGCTGCCCACGGTAAAGCCGGCCCGCGCGAGGAGCGCACCCAAACGGTACGCTTCCTCATACGCGTCATCGCCCGGGTACACCCGGGACCCACCGAAGACGATCACGAGGGGACGAGTCATTCCTGTGTTACCTCCCTGATGGACTGATCGGATATAGCCTGCTCACGCCTCGAACCCGCCGAAAAATCCCGCCAGGGGATCGGGGCCGTTTGTCCCACGGCCGCTCCAGTGACCTCCTCCAAATCCCACACCCGATAGGGGTAGGTGTTGATGACGGTGGTCTGGTGAAACCGTGTGACCCGCGGTTCGTCCTGGCGGTAGACGTGTTTGTGTCCGTGGATGAGGACACGCGGCCGGAACAGGCGCATGAACCAGCGAAAACAGACAAACCCCTGATGGGCCCGGTCCTCCGCGTCGTGGATGTGGCGAGGCGGCGCGTGGGTGATGAGCACGTCCACGTAACGCCCGTACACCAAGCGGTTCCACAGGAGCCGGGGAATAAGCTTCGCACAGTGGAGTCCCATTTCCCACTCGGTGTACTGGAAGGGAGCCCCCGGTCGGTACCGTCGGGACCCTTCCAGGCCCGCGATGAGCAGACCTCGGTAGTTCACCACCCGCGCGTGGACGTTCGCTCCCTGGGGAATGGGTCGACGTCCCGGCCATGTCACATTCGCCCCCATGGGGTGGTTCCCGTGGACAAAGTAGAAGGGCACTTGCAACGTGGTGGCCAGGTAATCCACGTAGTAGAAGGGCACATCCCCACAGGACAGGATGAGATCCACCGGTCCCACGATGGGGCGAGGATCCTGCTCGTACAGTTGGGGCACCACCTTGTCCGATATGGAAAGCACGCGCATAACCAGCCGATTCCCCCGGTGCCGATTGACGGGCCGGCTGAAAGTCCGGACGCTTCCGGACACGCCAACCCGGCCACATGTCACGAAGATTTCATCTGCATGAAAACTGCCACAGCCTCACAGTCCCTGACCTGTTTGCACAAACAACCGAATTCCCTTTTAATTTCGTATTGGATAGCAGAGCCCTGGGGGCACCCAGTAGCACCTGGACCGTGAATTGTTACTCGTTACTCGTTATACACCAGGGGTATCAAAACGCTCATACCCCATCCCAAACCCATTATAGCATGGAAAAAGGATAAGACCTCAATCGTTATGTCCCTAATCGTAGCCCAAGATATCGGCAAATACTACGGCGGTCACGATGTCTTCTCCCACATCAACGTGCGGGTGGAGGCAGGGGATCGCATCGGGCTCGTCGGGCCCAACGGGGAGGGAAAGAGCACGCTGTTGCGCATCCTCGCAGGGGTGGAGGAACCCACGGCCGGGCACGTGAAACGGAGTCATCAGGTCCGCGTCGGCTACCTGCCCCAAGATCCACCCCTCCTGTCGGACCGAACGCTGTGGGAAGTGGCCCTGGAAGGGGTAGCCCACCTCCGCCAGATGGAGGAGGAGCTGGAACAGCTGGCCTCCCAGCTGGCCGACGGATCTCCCCAGCTGCTGGAACGCTACGGTCGCCTGGAAGAGGAATTCAAACGAAGCGGGGGATACGACTATCCGGCCCGGGTGCGAGCCGTGCTCCTGGGACTGGGCTTTCAACCGCACCAGTTCGACCAGCCGGTGACCCAGCTGAGCGGAGGCCAACGCACTCGAGCCCTTCTCGCGCAGCTCCTCCTGCAAAGCCCGGATCTCCTCCTCCTGGATGAGCCCACCAACCACCTGGACGTGGAAGCTCTGGAATGGCTGGAAACCTGGTTGCGCTCGTATCCGGGGAGTTTCGTGGTCATCGCGCATGACCGCTATTTCCTCGACGCGGTGACAAACCGCATCTGGGAGCTGGGTTTCGGGCGGCTGGAGGTGTACCGGGGGAATTACTCCGCGTACCTGCGCCAACGGGAGGAACGGTTTCGCGCGCGCCTGCGGGAATGGGAGAAGCAGCAGACGTACATCCGCCAGACCGAGGAGTTCATCCGGCGGAACATCGCGGGCCAACGAAGCCGTGAGGCCCGGGGACGCCGGACCCGGCTCCAGCGCTTCCTGGAGGAGGAAGCCATCGAACGCCCACGGGAGCACCGGCAGATCCGGGTACGCCTCCGCCCACGCTACCCCAGCGGCGAACTGGTCTTCCAAACGCGCCACCTGGTGGTGGGATACGACCGCCCCCTCCTCCGCGTGCCCGATCTCACGGTACGCCGCGGGGAGCGGATCGCGATTGTGGGGCCCAACGGCGCGGGCAAGACCACGCTCCTGCGCACCCTGTTGGGCGAATTGCCCCCTCTGGAGGGCACAGTGCGCCGGGGTGCGGGGGTGCGCATCGGCTACGTTCCCCAGCACCACACCGGGCTTGACCCGCAGGCCACGGTGTTGGAAACCCTCCGCCAGGCAGCTCCGCAGATGGAGGAAGAGGAGCTCCGCTCGTTGCTGGGCCAGCTCCTCTTTCACGGGGATGACGTGTTCAAGCGAGTGGAGGAGCTCAGTGGGGGGCAACGCACCCGCGTGGTCCTCGCGCTGCTGAGCCTGCGCCGGCCGAACACCCTCCTCCTGGATGAGCCCACCAACCACCTGGACCTGCCTTCCCAGGAGATCTTGCAGGAGGTGCTCCAGGCGTTCGAGGGGACGCTCCTCTTTGTGAGCCACGACCGCTATCTCATCCAGGGGTTGGCCACCCACGTGTGGGTGGTGGAAGGGGATACGGTGCACACGCTGTTGGGGAACTGGGATGCGTACCGCGCGTGGCGGGAGAAGGCAAAGGACACGTCAACCCCCGCGCGGCCGAAAAAGACGTCCACGCGCGAGCAGTGGGAGGACCTCCGGGCGCAACGCCGAGCCCGCCAGGAGCGGGAAAAACGGCAACAGCAACTCCGCCAGCTGGAGGAGACCATCGAGCGGATGGAGAATCGGCTCCAGGCGCTGGGGGAGGCCATTGACCGCGCGGGACAGCAGCAGGATGTGGAGAAGATCCATCGGCTGGGGGAAGAGTACCGGCGGGTCGAACAACGCCTGGCTGCCCTGTGGCAGGATTGGGAGGAGCGAGTCGCGATGGACGATTAAGCGGCCCGCGCATCGCGGTCCGTGCGTAGCCATGCCCGGCCATGCGATACCCCTTAATCCTCCATCGTTCCCCATTCCATCAACCCTCTGCCAGGGGCTACCGGGCCTTCTTCCCACCCCGCGGTTCCTCTAGAAAATTAGACACGGAATTTATGAGATTTTGTCAGAAAATCCGTTATAATAGGGCCAAGTCCAGCGCCTGAGTGGCCGGTTGTTGGGGGATGACCGGCTCTCAGGCGCTGGTTCTGTGTAGAGAAGAAGGTGCCACGTGCGCCCTTGCCCACCCGCAAGGGCTGGTCCAGGTAAAACGTACCATGGACAAAACACGAGCGGCCATCACGCACGCTCACGAAGATTATCTCAAAGCCATCTACCACCTGGAGCAAGAGCGAGGCCGAGCAACAACCACGGCCGTCGCAGAAGCCATGGGCGTGAGCGCGGCTTCGGCCACCAACATGCTCAAACGCCTGGCCGAACTCCACTTGGTGGAATACACCCCCTACCAGGGCGTCCGCCTCACCGAGGCCGGACGCATGGTCGCCCTGGAAGTCATCCGCCACCACCGGTTGCTGGAACTCTTCCTCTCCCGCGCGCTGGGCATGCCCTGGGACAAAGTCCACGACGAAGCCGAGCGCTTGGAACACGTGATCAGTGAGGAGCTGGAAGAAGCCCTGGCCAAAGCCCTGGGGGACCCGGTCGTAGACCCCCATGGGGATCCCATCCCCACCCGCGAGGGAACAGTGGCCGAGAGACAAGGGTTTCCCCTGGAAGAAGCTCCCCTCGATGCCCCCCTGAGCGTGGTCCGCGTGCGCTGTCAGGAACCGGAGATCTTGCGCTATTTGGGCACTCTGGGCATTTACCCGGGGACCCGGTTACACATCCGGGAGCGGGCCCCCTTTCACGGCCCCCTGCTCATCCAGGTAGGCGAAGAACAACACGCCCTAGCTCGGGACATCGCGCGATGCATTTATGTGGAACAAGTGACGGGTAACGAATAGAGGGGTCGGCCGGTTGTCGAGATCGGCTGACACGGGCCAACATGCCGCCCAGCAAGGACTTTGTCCAAAGTCCAGAAAGGAGAAACCCGTGGACGATGTAGTTGCACTCTCACAACAGGTAGGGGAGTATTTGCGGCAATCCGGACAAACCCTGGCAACGGCCGAAAGCTGTACCGGGGGACTCATCGGTCACCTGATCACCGAAATTCCGGGCAGCTCCCAGTACTTCCTCGGCGGCGTCATCGCCTACCAAAACGACGTCAAACACCGAATCCTGGGCGTCCGCCAGGAGACGTTGGACACGGTCGGAGCGGTCAGCGCGGAATGTGCCCAAGAGATGGCCCAAGGCATCCGACGCCTGGTCCAATCCGACATCGGGATCAGCGTGACCGGCATCGCGGGCCCGACCGGCGGCACGCCGGAAAAACCCGTGGGGCTCACCTACATCCACCTCTCCGCACCCAACTGCGAGTACGGCGAAATGTTCGTCTGGAAAGGATCACGGAGCGAGAACAAACGCGCCTCGGCTCGCGCGGCACTCCGCCTGGTTCTCCGCTACCTGCAAGGGGACATCTGCTTCGGCCGATAGGAAATCGCCTGAGCGACGGACGAACCCGCGCCTCCGCAGGGCTCCGACGTGTTCGCCCCGTGCCGGAAAGGAGTTGGTGGGGTTCGCGGGCGGACTTGGTCCGCGAACCTCACTCAACTCCGGACACCTCACTCAGGGCCGGATCACCACCGGCATCCCGATGTACGCGAGGTCGTAGAGCGTGCGGGCGGCATCATCCTCCAGCATGACGCACCCATAGGTGATGGGACGGCCCACCCAGCCGGCCCACACCTTCGCGCCCGTGCGCGCGTTCCAGGGCAACCCGTGAATCCCGTTCTCCGTGCCCCCGGCCCAGTAGATGCCCAACCAATAGGGCATGTAAATGTTCCACGCCCCTCCATACGCCACGGGTAGTTTACTCTGCACGTGAAATGTGCCATACCGGGTCGGGAACCCCGGACGGCCGGTGGAACAAGGCCAGTAGTACAACAACCTATCCCCCCGGAACAGACGACACCGCTGCTCCGACACATCCACCACAAACTGCAACCCGCTGTTGGCACTGGGCACATAACTCCCCCGGCGGTCCGGGATCACTAACCGCTGGCCCACGTAGATGAGGGACGGGTTGGTCAACCCATTTGCCTGGACCAAGGCCTGCAAGGAGACGCCAAAACGGATCGCGATGCTGCTGAGTGTATCCCCTCGTTGCACCACGTATACCCGCGTCGCAGGGGAAGAGGAGGGCGTGGAGGTCTGGGACGTGGAGGGAATGCGCAGCCGTTGGCCCACGTACACAAAGCTGTGGACCGTCAGCCCGTTGGCCCGGGCCAACGCTTCCAGGGACACTCCAAACCGGGCCGCGATGCCGCTGAGCGTATCCCCCCGTCGCACCACGTACACCCGGGTTGAGGTCGAAGGGGTGGATTGGCCGCGCGTGGGGATCACCAACCGCTGGCCCACGTACACAAAACTGTGGGGAGAAATCCCATTCGCCTGGGCGATCGCGTAGCGGGACACACCAAATCGTTGGGCAATGCCCCACAATGTATCCCCCGGTTGGACCACGTATACCGTTCCGGATGACGCTTGAACCACCGGGGTCCACAAGAACAGGAAAATCAACAACAAGATTATGGCGCTATAGCGTCGCATCGATGTCACCTCGCCTGTGTCATATCGCCCGCCAAGCAGCCCTATTTCCCTGAACGGCGGACCTGCAGCCCTGACGACGGGCAAAACTCAGTTGTACCTCGGCGGCGGACGGGTTCGTGGAGTAACGAGTAACGATTAACGATTGACGATTAAGGGGCTGGATGCCGGGATGGCCCTTCAATGCCGGGTTGGCGAGAGAAAGGTCCCATGGGCCGCAGACGGGTCCGTGACC
>JAADDB010000267.1 GCA_013154135.1 Chloroflexota bacterium | reverse complement strand
CATTCACGTTCTCGCCCTGTGCGAGAAAGAAGTGTCGCGTGAGAGGTGGCACCCCACCTTTGCTCATCCCTCGTGTGCCGGACGGACGTCGCGCACATAGCGGCCTTGGAGGCTGTAGGGCCCGGCCCAGACAATTTCCACTTCCACCAAGCGGCTCCGGAGGTTTTCCGGGTGCTCGATGAAGACAATCTTGTTCTGGGGCGTCCGACCTTCCCACTTCCCCTTCCGTTGTCCTTCCACCAGCACGGTGACCCGTTCCCCCACAAGGGCCTGGTTCTTCTCCCGTTGGATTCGCTCCTGTAACTCCTCCAGAAGGCGATGACGACGCCGTTTTTCCTCCTCCGGCACGTCATCCTCCATGAAGCGTGCGCTTACCGTGCCCGGTCGGGGGGAATAGCGGGCCAGGTGGGCCTTATCCAGTCGGAGTTCCTCCAGGACCCGGTAGGTGCCCAGGAATTGTTCTTCCGTCTCCCCCGGGAAGCCCACGATGATGTCCGTGTGAATGGCCGCGTCGGGCACGCGTTGGCGGATCTTCTCCACCAGTTGGTAATAATCGGCCACCGTGTACCCCCGCCGCATCCGGGCCAGCACTTCGTCATCCCCTGCCTGGATGGGGACCTCGATGTGGGGCATGACTTTGGGCAGATCCGCGATCGCGTCGAGAACTCGGTCGCTCAGGAAGTTGGGGTGACTGGTGAGAAAGCGAATGCGCCAGAGCCCATCGATGTCGTGGATGGCCCGGAGCAGGTCGGCCAGGTCCGGTTGGCCTCCCCAATCGTACCCGTAGCGGTCCACGATTTGGCCCAGGAGGGTGACTTCCCGCACCCCTTGGGCCACCAGGTCCTTCACCTCCGCGACGATTTCCTCCAGCGGTCGGCTGCGCTCCTTCCCCCGCCGGTAGGGGATGATGCAGTAGGTGCAGGCAAAGGAGCAGCCGTAAACCACGGGCACGTACGCGGCCACGGGGATTTCCCCGCGCAGGGAGAGGTGGCGCAGGGATTGGGTGGTGAGGGTGTCCTGCAAGTCCCATCGAGCTTGGGTGGCTTGCTGATCCGCGGCGCGCGCGTCCGCGTTGAGGGTGTCCTGGGTGAGCAGGTTGACCAGTGGAGCCGGTTCGGACGGGGGCATGAACACGTCGACCCAGGGGAATCGTTCTTGTAAGGCGGGGTTGGGTTTGATGCCCACAAAACAGCCCATGAGCGCGATGACTTTGTCCGGCTGCTTTTTCTTCAGGGGCTTCAGGGACCCCAGTTTGCCGATGACTTTGTTCTCCGCGCTTTGGCGGACAACGCATGTGTTGAGGACGATAACATCCGCGTCCTCGGGTCGGTCCACGGGTTCGTACCCCAACCGGTCCAGGTGGGCAGCCACGTGGTTTGAATCGGCCACATTCATCTGGCAGCCGATGGTCCAAATGTGATAGGTTTTGGTGCGCATGTTCCCTCCGTTGTGTTCCCGTGTACTCGGGGCAACGGGTTTTGAAAAGGGTATCGGATACTGGACGTGGGTTGATGGTTCGCCACGCACACAACGCTCTTTCACCCGTTACGACGCGCCGCCGCGTGGGCATCCATCATGACCCATTCCCTAATACGGCCGGGGGGCCGGTTTGGATGACCCCCCGGCCGGTGGTTCAGCTGGCAGATTGCTCCAACAGCCCGGATGCGGTAGTGCTCACACCGCGCCCGGTGGTGACTTCCTTGACCGCGTCCTCAAACACGTTCAGGGTTTCGGCCACATCCTCTTCGGAAAGGGTGTAGCAGAGGAACCAGGGTTCACGCGGGTCGGGGTCGAACATGACCCCCCGCTTGATTGCGGCAAACGCGATGTCCCGGTAGAGTTCCTTGTCCGCGGCCGCGTAGGTGCGCACGTCGTACACATCCTCATCGCTCATAATGATGCCGAACATCGCGGGGACCCCCGAGACTCGGTGGGGAATACCGTAGCGGGTGAGGATCTCGTCCACTCCTTTCATCAACGCGGTGCCCCGCTGTTCCAGCACGCCGAACACATCTTCCTGTTCCATCACATCCAGGGTGGCCGCGGCCGCGGCTGTGCCCACGATGTTCCCGTTGTAAGTGCCCGCGTGGGTGATGCCGCCGCCCCGGAAGTGGTCCATGATCTCCGCTTTCCCCGCGATCGCGGAGATGGGGTAGCCGTTGCCCATGGCCTTGGCAAAGGTCATGATGTCCGCTTGGACGTTGAAATAGGGCTGAGCTCCCCCCTTGCCCATGCGGAAGCCGGTCTTCACCTCGTCGAAAATGAGGACGATGTTGTACTCATCGGCCAGCGCCCGGAGCATTTCCAAAAATCCCGGCTTGGGCATGATGCCGCTCAGATTCCCCATCATGGGTTCCACAAAAATAGCCGCGAGCTCATGCGCGTGGTCCCGGATGATCCGTTCCGTGATCTCCGGTCGGTTGTAGGGAGCGAGGACCAGGTATTCCCGTATGCCTTTGGGGATGCCGGAACCCGCCTGGAAGGGTACAGGGTCGTGGGGATCGCCCAAGGCCGCGGGGATGGAGCCCGCGGTGGAGTAGAGGACGTAGTCATGTGCGCCGTGGTAGCATCCCTCGAACTTGAGGAACTTCTCCCGACCGGTGTATCCCCGGGCCAAGCGCAGCGCGTGCATGGTCGCCTCCGTGCCCGATCCGCTGAACCGCACCCGTTCCACATTGGGCACCATACGTGCCAGCCTCTCCGCGGCTTCCACCTCGTATATATGGGTTGCAGCAAACACATTCCCATCCCGAATAGCCTCGCTCACCCGGTCCACCACCGCGGGGTAGGCATGACCCAGGATAATGGGCCCATAAGCCAGGCGGTAGTCAATGTATCGCTTCCCTTCCACATCCCAAACATAGGGCCCTTCACCCCGTCGGATGACGAAACTGTGGGGGCCCCAGTCGCGGAAGTTGGATGTGACACCTCGCGGCATCACAGCTCGAGCTCGTTGGAGCCATTGGGCAGTGACACTCTTTGGTTCAGACATGTTACACCTCCTTTGGTTTTGAGGATGCGTGATGACCATCCCGTTCACGTGTACGGGGGTGTATCACCGGTTTTGTCAGGTGGGGGATGGATGACCGGCGTAGGGTAACGGGGATAGGTGAGGATGTCAGGTGTCCGGCACGCGGACCGAGGAGGACTTTTCCTCGGGGGAAGCTTCCAATTCCCGGCGGATGAGTTCCTCTTCCTGGGAGGAGAGGGCGAACGCGTGTTTGATCCGTTTGATGAACTGTTGGACCGGTCGTTCACTGTGTTGCGCGGCAAAGGTGTTCACCGCGGTTTTGGGACTGGGAGGTGCGGGAAGGCCGTATTTCTCCCGCAGCCGTTCCCGGTGCCGCGCGATCCACAAGTAAAGGTCCGTTTCCGTCCGATGGGGGAAGTCCTTGAGGATCCCCGCCCGGCGGATTTCCTCCACGATGGGGCAGTACACGTGGTCGATGAAGGAGAGCACCGCTTCGTGATAGGGGATGTATCGTTGTTGCTCCAAGCCCATGTAGTAGCGGTGTACATCGATGTGCTCCAGGAGTTCGTCGTATAACCCCGGCTCTGTGACTTCTATGCGGACCTGCGGGCGCAATTCGTGCAAGCGGGTGCGCTCCAAAAATCGTGCTCGGCCCAGTTGGAGCATGAGGGCTTTCAGATCTGTGTCCGGGGTGATGTGTACATCCTTGGGCAAGGGGACTTCGGTGACGTAGGCTTCGATTTCCTTCATGCCCATGGCCCGAGCCACGGAGACCCGATGGTTCCCATCGTGGACGAAGTAAACATCGCCCACTTTGTACACTTCAATGGGCGGCCATCCCGGTCCTTCGAGCAGGGTGGCCACACGGACCCAGCGTTCCTTGTTGACGTTTTCCGTGGGCAGGAACGTGCGGGTGAAATCCCGGTAGCGCCCCACGCTGCCGACGATTTTGTCCAAAGGGATGAGCTGGGGTTCCCGGACGGGCCGAGGGGTAACGGCCAAACCGATGAGGCGCATGACCTCATCAAAGGGGAGGAGCGTATCCTCCCGCCCCCGGAATTTCTGCAGGATGCGTTCGATAAATGCTTTGCGAGCTGCTTCATCAAATTGCGCGGCAGCAGCAATGCGCGCGCCTGTTTCTATCATGGATGTCATATACCTAGCACACGTGATGTGGTTTCCCCTGAGCACGGATTTGGATGCGCGCTCAGGGCTTGGGTCTCTCTTCCTGGCTCTCGAATCCACTATGGGTTCAAAGCCCAGTCTAACACAGGAAGGGACACTTTGTCCAGGGGAAGAGAACCGTTTTGTGGGCAAGGACGTCGGTGCCCCGCGGCCGGGTTCTGTCCGTCCATCAGCCCGTCCCGCAGGAGGATCACTTGTCGGAAGACGGGTTTCATGGCATCCTATAGGGGAACCTCAGGGACCTCACCGGCGGTATGGCCAGCTCAGAGAAAACCGGATGAAAGGCATTTCATGAGAGGGACGTCGCGGACATACATGGATTTTTCCTTTGGAAAAAAGCTTGCTCCCACCTGGTGGGGGCTTCTGGTGATGTTCTTTCTGAGCTTTGCGCTGATGGGGTGTGACCCCCGTCCCCTCATCCTGCCACCTACACCCACGCCAACGCCCACCCTCACGCCCACCCCAACCCCTACTTTCACGCCGACACCGACTTCGACCCCCACCCTCACGCCCACCTCCACCCCCACGTCCACGCCCACCCCGACCGCCACCTCCACCCCGACGCCGACACACACGCCCACGCCCACGTCGACCCCCACTTCCACCTTCACCCCCACGCCTTGGGTTCCCCAGGCCTTGCGGACACCTCCACCCTGGCCGGCGGTCGACGCGCTGCGGGGATATATCCCGGACGGGGCCACAGGGACGTTGGTCCGGGTGTACGATCGCCGCGGGTTTCCGCTCAAAGGCGCACGTGTGCGCACGGATGAGGGGCAGGGGATAAGTGACGCGTACGGATTCCTCTTCCTCCCGGGGGTGTCGAAGGGGATGCTCCACGTGGAAATTCCCGGATACTACGCGGCCGGGTGGTCCTTGCCGGCCCTGAAGGATCACCTCCGCTGGTCTCAGGTTCCCCCCTACTTGGGCAAGGCCAAGCGCGTGTCCCCATGTCCCACAGCGATGTGCGTGGACGTATGGCTGGCCTCCGTCGAACCCCGCGCCGTGTACATTCCCTTCACCCTACTGAAGTCCCCCAAACGCTTTTGGGGCATCATCCGCCAGGTGGAACACTCGCCCCTCCTGAACGCGGTGGTCATCGACGTGAAGGGGGACCGGGGCCATATTGCTTGGGATAGTCAGGAGAAGTGGGCTCGAGAATGGCATCTCCGGGTTCCCACGGCCGTGGACCTCAAACAGGTCGTCCCTCAGTTGCGGAGGAAGGGGATCTACACCATTGCCCGGTATGTGCTCTTCAAGGATCATCCGTTGGCCATGAACAAGCCGGAATGGGCGGTAAAGGATAAGGAGGGGAAGATCTGGCTGGACGGGGAGGGCCTGGGTTGGGCCAATCCTCTGAAGGAGGAAGTTTGGGAGCACAATTTAGCCCTTCTGGAGGAGGTGGTGGCCCTGGGATTCGATGAGGTTCAATTGGATTATGTGCGTTTCCCCTCGGATGGATATGTGAAGCGCATTCGTTATGATGAGGAGGTGGACGCGGAGAAGCGGACCGCGGCGATTCGGGGGTTCATGGAGCGCTTCCACGAACGGATGCGGGCCTACCCGGTCAAAACATCCGCCGACGTGTTCGGCCTCACTGTGTGGGTTCGCCCGGAGGAGGAGATGGGGATAGGCCAGCGGGTGGAGGATATCGCGCCTTTTGTGGATTACTTGTGTCCCATGCTTTACCCCACGACGTTCGGGCCGGGGAATTTGGGATACGCGGATCCCAGCGCGCATCCGTATGAGGTGATTTACCGTTCTGTGCTCCGGGCCCGGAGCCGGGTTCCCCGGGGGACGAAGGTGCGCCCCTGGCTGCAGGGATATCAATTCCCCCTGGAGGCGATGATTATCCAGCGGTGGGCAGCCGAGAATGCTGCTGCGGATGGGTGGTCTTATTGGAACGCGGGCGGGTATTACCATCCCGCCACTTTCGGCCCCTGGCCTTCGTGGAAGGAGTTGTGGGAGAAGCTCCATCCCCCGACAGACGAGTAGAAAGGGGCAAGGGCGGTAACGCGTCATCGGTCCCCAAAGTGCCTGCCACCTGACACCTGACATACCCAACCGGGGGAGATGGTGATATTCTGAAGGGGAAGGGACTGGTGGACCGCACGTACGCGAAATCCTTTTTTGGCACGGGGCCAGGAGGTGGAAGCCCCACCCAGGTGTGTGGGTCCATCAGGGGAGGTGGTTTTTCCCTCCGATGTTGTACGCCACAATGGGGTGGCTTACCGCGGATGGGGATGTCGGGGCTGTCCCCGCCCATGTCATCGGTGTACGCGGGAAGGAGGCGAACATGGATATCAGTATTCCCAAAGAACGACGCGATTCGGAGTACCGGGTCGCGCTGACGCCGGCAGCCGTACAGCAGTTGGTGAGTCGAGGACATCGCGTGTTCGTGGAGCGGGACGCGGGTGAAGGGTCGGGGTTCACTAACCAGGATTATCTGGATGCCGGCGCCACCGTTGTCTACTCCTCCGAGGAGGTCTACCGGCGAGGGGAGTTGATTGTGAAAGTGGCCCGGCCCGTTCAACAGGAGTTGGATGTGTTGTACGAGGGCCAAATTATCATGGCTTTCATGCATTTGGCCTCCGCACATCCTAACAAGGTGCAAACCCTTCTGGACCGTAAGGTGACGGTCATCGCGCTGGAGACCATCGAGGAAGAGGACGGGTATCTTCCTGTGTTGCATCCCATCAGCAAGATGGCCGGGCGGTTGGCCCCTCACATTGCCAGTCGCCTGCTCCAGAATGACGCCGGGGGCAAGGGTATTCTCCTGGGCGGGGTGACGGGTGTGGCTCCCGCGGAGGTGGTCATTATCGGCACGGGAACTGTGGGCACAGAGGCCGCGGTGGCCTTCGCGAACACGGGCGCCTCTGTTCTGGCCTTGGACATCAACCCCCGGGCCCTGGAGCGGGTCGAGCAACGGACTCGCCAGCGGGTGGTCACCCTGAGCGCCACGGCCCACAACATCCGCAAAGTGCTCCGTTTCGCGGATGTTCTCCTCTTGGCCGTCTACAAGCCCGGATATCGGGCTCCCATCATCGTGCGCCGGGAGATGTTGAAGACCATGCGCCCCCGGTCGGTGCTTATCGACTTCTCCATCGATCAGGGGGGCGCGGCCGAGACCAGCCGGCCGACGAGCCACTCCAGTCCCACCTACGTGGTGGATGGGGTCATCCATTATTGCGTGCCCAACATCACCGGCGTGGTCGGCCGAACGGCCACTCATGCCATCAGCAACGCGCTGCTCCCCTTTGTGTGCGCCATTGCCAACGAGGGGTTGGAGCAGGCGTTGCAAACTCATCCGGCCTTGGCACGCGGGGTGAACATCCGGGATGGTCAGGTGGTACACCCGGCCTTGCAGGAGTTGTTCCGTCCAACACGGGCTCATTGAACTCAGGCTGCACAAGAGGGAGGCAGGACAATGCCCCTTTGGGAACGGATTTATCACCAACGCATGACTACAGCAGAGGAGGCGGTTCGCCACATTCAGTCGGGCCAACGGGTTTTCCTCACGGGGAACTGTTCGGTTCCGCAGCAGCTTCTCAAGGCCCTTGTGCGTCGGGCTCGGGCGGGGGAGATAGAGGATGTGGAGTTGGTGCAGGTGCTGACCGTGGGGGACGCGGATTATGTGAGTCCAGACTTGGCCGGGAAGTTACGGGTCAATACGCTCTTCATCAGCGCGAATGTGCGTCAAGCCGTGCACGAGGGACGCGCGGATTTCACGCCCATCTTTCTCAGCGAAATCCCGGACCTCTTCCGGTCAGGGGAGCTTCCCCTGGACGTGGCCCTTGTTCACGTTTCACCTCCGGATGAGCACGGTTTCTGCTCTTTCGGGGTGGAAGTGGGCATCACCAAACCGGCCGCGGAATCCGCGAAGCTGGTCATTGCCGAAGTGAACGACCGTATGCCCCGGGCCTTGGGGGATTCCTTCATCCACGTTTCTAAAATCGACTACTTTGTTCCCGTCTCCTACGCCCTCCCCGAACTGCCCCAAGGTAGTCCCGGGGAAGTCCAAATGCGTATAGCCGAACACATCGCAGAGCTCGTGCCCGACGGGGCTACCCTCCAGCTGGGCATCGGTGGCATTCCCGACGCGGTGTTGTTGTACTTGCAGGATAAGAAGGACCTGGGCATTCACACGGAGATGTTCTCCGACGGTGTGGTGGAATTGGTGGAACGCGGGGTGATCACCAATGAGCGGAAGACTTTGCACCGGGGGAAAATCATCGTCGGCTTTGTCTTAGGCACGCAACGTTTGTACGAGTTCGTGGACAACAACGCGATGGTGGAATTTCACCCCACAGACTATGTGAATGACCCCTTTGTCATCGCTCAAAACGACAATATGATAGCCATCAACTCAGCCATAGAGGTGGATTTGACAGGACAGGTGTGCGCCGATTCCATTGGTCCGAAGTTCTACAGCGGGGTGGGCGGCCAAGTGGACTTTATCCGCGGCGCGGCCCGCAGTAAGGGGGGAAAGCCCATCATCGCACTCCCCTCCACGGCCAAGCACGGCTCCATTTCCCGTATTGTCGCTACTCTGAAGCCGGGAGCAGGGGTCACCACCACGCGCAATGATGTGCATTACGTAGTTACAGAGTACGGGGTGGCCTACCTGCACGGTAAGACCATCCGCCAACGGGTGAACGCGTTGATCCAAATCGCGCATCCCGATTACCGGGATGAGTTGCGTTATCAGGCGAAGAAGTTGGGGTATGTTTGAGTAACGATTAACGATTAATGAGTAACGATTAAGAGGGTTGGCCGAAGGGCAAAGTTGGCCGGGATGGGCGAAGAGCCTAACGCATAACGAGTAACGAGTAAGAGGGAGGAAAACCATCATGGGCCGGGTGTGGCGATTCCCGGCCGGTCATGTGCCTCCCAGAGCCCCCGAAGGGGGCTTTCCAAGACGATTAACGATTAATGAGTAACGATTAAGGAGCTGGCTGGAGATCAAGATCGGCCTGAATGGGCGAGGGTTATAACGAGTAACGAGTAAAAGGGGGGCTCGCAGGCCGGGTGGAGCGATTCCCGGCCGGTCATGTACCTCCGCCAACCCAGAGCCCCCGAAGGGGGCTTCCCTCCATTTAGCCCGGGGGTT
>JAADDB010000273.1 GCA_013154135.1 Chloroflexota bacterium | reverse complement strand
GCAGGCCGGGTGGAGCGATTCCCGGCCGGTCATGTACCTCCGCCAACCCAGAGCCCCCGAAGGGGGCTTCCCTCCATTTAGCCCGGGGGTTTAGCCCCGGGCGATGGGACATGACCACACATCACCGTACACAAGCGGTACGGGCACACGGCCGTGCGCCCCCCTTAATCGTCAATCGTTAATCGTTACTCATTACGTCTCGGACCCGTCCGCCGCCAAAGGGGACTTTTTCTCGCCAGCTCGGTATCGAAGGGCCAACCGGCATTCAGCCCTTTAATCGTCAATCGTTACTCGTTACTCGTTAGAACCACATCAACATTCCGAATTCTACCAGGAGGAACCATGTCACTGACACCCAGAGAACGTGTGCTGGCTGCACTGCATCACGAAGAACCAGATCGTGTGCCCATTGTGATCGGCGTGAGCAACGCAACGAGTATGCGGCTCAAACCGTATCAAGGGCTTAAGCGGCTTTTGGGCATCGAAGCGCCCGATGAGTACTTGTACGACTGGCCGGAGTTGGGAACCATCCGCGTGGACGAGGAAACACTGCGCCGACTCCATGTGGACGTTCGTGGCGTGTGGGATCGACATCCGGATTGGGTGGTGGAACGAAACGCCCAGCGCAAACCAGGGGACCCCTTCTTTGACGCATGGGGTATCGGACAGGTGGAACTGACCCCGGGCACCTGGTTTCCCCACATTCACCCCTTGGCCGACGCCACCTCCATTGAGGATATCGAAGCATATCCCTGGCCCGACCCGAACGACCCCAGCCGCATCCGAGGGGTGCGAGAACGGGCAGAGGCCCTGGCACGGGAGGGAACTTACGCGATCATGGCCACGCCCTGGCTTCTCTTCCCCTTTGAACGGGCCATCGCCATGCGCGGGATGGAGCGTTTCTTCATGGATTTGGTGGAAAATCCAGAATTTGCTCAGGCGCTTTTGCGCAAGACAACGGACGTGTGCAAGGCTATGATGGCACCTTTCCTCGAGGCCCTAGGGGAAAACGTGGACATCGTCAAAATCGGCGATGATCTGGGCACCCAGACGAGTCTTCTCATATCCCCTCGCATGTACCGGCGTTACCTCAAGCCCCTCCACGCGGAATACATCGCGTTCATCAAGGAACGCACTCCGGCCAAAATCTGCTTCCACACGGATGGGGATGTGTTCCCCCTTTTGGATGACTTGGTGGAGATCGGGGTGGACATCCTGAACCCTATCCAGACATCGGCCGGCCGGATGGCGAACTTGGACGAGTTGAAGAAGCGGTACGGTCAGCATTTGGTCTTCTGTGGGGGGATTGACACGCACCGTGTGCTGCCCTACGGCACGCCCGAGGACGTCCGGGCGGAGGTGCGACGGGTTATTGAACAACTGGCCCCGGGAGGAGGATACATGTTGGCCGCGGTCCACACCATCATGGATGACGTGCCGCCGGAGAACATCCTGGCCATGGTAGACGCGGCCTTGGAATACGGACGTTACCCTATTGGGTAAGTACGGGGTGTATGGAGATGATGGGGGGCGGGCGAAACCCGCCCCCCATTCAACGCTCTTTTCTACCACGGGACGAGGATGTGGGAGTCCCCGAAAGTGCTGGCGAATTTTGTCGGTCAATCAGCACGTGAGGCTCCTTGAACCATAACCGGAAGGTGGAACCGTTGACGCACATGTGAGAACCGATGACCTTCCCATACGTCATTACTGCGTAGAATGTCTGCATCACTTAGCAACGACCGAACCCGGAGGGCGAAATCTCCTGCGGTTTCCTCTTGCCTCTGAAAAGTGAGGAGAAAACTCTGCTGACCTGAAGCTGCAAGGTTGTGGATAACAGCATTCGCCCGGAGGGGCGCGGATATGTCTACGGGTAGACTGCTGGTAGAAAGCGTATACCCCTGAGTCCAGGTAATGTCCACGGATGCCTCGGGGAGGGTGATAGGACGTCGGTTTTGGACGGTCATCCGTACAGTGATGGGAGACGTGGCAGTCATAGGGGATTGGATGGCCCCTGATATTGCCACGTCTAGAGGGGTTGAGCGCAAGGATACATCATCGATGGCCACGGGCAGAGGCTGTCCTGCCAAGGTGAGGGAAAGGGCCAAAGTGACCGTCACCTCCTGTCCGGCCAGCGCGTCCGCGGGGAGGTTCGCGTATGTCCAGCCCTTTTGAAGGGGGACCGTTATCGTCAGGGGCTCCCCCTGCTCGGGCGTTAGAATGCCCATCATTTCTCCGAAGTCGGTGTTCACACCGCGGACATAGAACCCCAGGGTGGGCGCGATGGTAGGCACGTGGACCCGTTGACTGAGAATGGGCAGAAGATGAGGTTGGGGGTCCACGCGCATGCTCAGCATGGTCAAGAGAGCATTGGAGACCAAAATGCCCCGGGTTTGGTCATCACACCAGGCCGTGGCCTCATAAATATCGTATGTCACTTGTCCCCATTGTTCGGTGCGGAGGGGCTGCCCCCGTCCATCCAGCACGATGTCCCCGACCACACGTTGATCCCCAGGATCAACGCGGCCAATGAAATGGAGCGTCCCGTCCGGACATCCCACGGGGGCGCGATATTTGATGTTGGACGCGTCCAATTCCTTCCACCAGGATCCCATCCACTTGAAGAGTTTTTCCCTTGTGTAAAGATATGGGCCGTTCCATCCCGCGCGGTATATAAAAAGTTGAGGAGCGATACCCTCCAAGAGGGTTTCACAACGGGGCCCATCCCACGTGTCCCCGTGATTCACACTGCGGAACACACAGACGGAATTGTCACGTCTCGGAACAATAAGCCACACACGGGTGAGCGTAGACACTATCTTTGCGCCCCATGTTGGTACAGAGGTAGAGAATGTCCGAATGTCCGTCCACTCCCCGTTCGGGCTCAAGCGTGTGTAGTAGATGGTTTTCACATCGTCCCGGGAAGGGAATGTCCAGGTTACATGGATATTGTCCTGGGGATCTACCTCAATACCGCCATTGAAATACCATTCTGTAGGATAGGATGCTAACCGCCGCGGGGTGGTCCAATGTCCTTGGGGGGTCCACTGGACGTAGTACACAGTGCAGGAGCCTTCCTGATGCGCGAAGAGCAGCGTGTGAACTCGACCGCGGCTATCACGCACACCGTACCACGCACTTACATTGCCGGGGATGTCCACCTTTGGGGTGAAAGCCCAAGAACCATCCCGGCGGTGGATCAATCCCTGTGGGGCGGAGCGCCGAACAAGGTACATTTCCCGACCATCGTTTAATCCAACCGCGCCAAATACAGGGAATTGCCCTATCATCGCTGGAGATAGAGATACGCCCTTACTTCCTAGGTATGATGCATCAAGGGTGACTTTTATGCGTTTTGTGTGGGTAATCCAGCCGGTTAGCCCTTTTTCAAAGGATGCGTTGTGTACCTGCTCTTCCCCAATGCCGGTATGGATATCCATGTGCATGTCGGGAAAACGGTTTGCGTCGTAGGCAACTTCCAATGTCGTACTGAAGTCAGGGGTGAAATGGAGGGCTAAATGATGTGTGATGGGTTGGGCCAGATATAGAGTATATTGCGAGGTTTCGAGGATTGTACCTACAGGTTTAGGGGTAACAGACATCTTCGGTGTAGGTAATGGAAATCCTCGGTTGTCCAAGCTTCGGCCGCGAATGCTCCAACGGTAAACCCGATAGGGGCGGGGTAGAGTAATTACTGCGGTGTTTCCCAAATCGTCCGAGGTGTGTACTTCCAGGTAAAGAAGTCGGCCTACTAACGAGGAAAGGTTAAAAAGTTTCGAGCGCAAACGACGTTGTCGGCCAAATGCGATACTAATGAGGTATGGAGGGCTGTCGGGGCTAACTTTTCCATATATATTTGCCCACAGTGGTGCAGGTACAGGATAATGTGGTGCAGGTACAGGATAATCAAGGTCTATCATATAGACTAACTTGTTTCGAATGTAGGAAGGCAAGTACAGACGCTTTAAGAGAGGAGGTTTTTCGTTGATGTGGACGCGTATAGGTTTGGTTTCACTCTGATGGCCAGCGCGGTCTTTGACCGTACACTTGAACCATAAATCATGCCCACCTTTTTTCGGGACATTAAACCATGTTGACCATGAAAAGTCGGTCCTAGGGGTATCGAGAGGAAGGCCGAGGACTCTATTCCAAGGGCCATCGTCTAAACGATACCAAACGCCATATTCCTGTAAGTATCCTAACGGATCCCATGCACGTCCCTCAAGTTTGATCGCCGAGTGATAGATAACGGGAGGAAGGGTTTTTATTGTACATGTGGGAGGCACCGTGTCGGGCAGATACACATATATGAGGTGGGGAGCGTAGTCCGGATTTTTCTCCAAACTCCAGGATGCCTTCCAATTCTGCGCGTGAGGGGCATATAGGCCAAATAGATTGTGTGGATAAGGCAAACCATCGTATTTGTCGTAAAGCGTAACCTCCGTTAAGTACCAATGACCTGCCGGACCCAGCTGAGTTTGGGTGATTGGTCTTACAGGAGGCCGTGACTCCCAACTCATATACTTATCATAGAACGGAACTGCAGCGACGGTTACAGCCATAGAAGCAGCGATTTTTTCTCCGGCGACGCCAAAAGCTAACAAACTACCAAGAAAATAGGCCCCCGAGGATACTATTTCAGCTGGCGGGTTGGGAAATTTTAGAAATATTCGGGTTTCTCCTAATTCTTCCACATTGCCCACAAATAGGGCCTCGGCCTGGCCAAAAGAGTAATAGTTATAAGGTCTGTTTTTGGCGACAAAGGTGTCATCAGTGGGAGGATAGTCAAAAGTGAGGTAGTTGGTCATCACGTTGTTGATCCACTTGGGTTTGTAAAGACGGATGTATTCCCGGACCGCTTGGTCCAGATCTGTAGGTTGCTTAGCAACGTTCGTGGGGGCCGGCAGCGAGGGTGGGATATCGTCTGCTTGGGTGGAGGGCATCGCAGTGAACCAGAGGAAGAGTGCACCGCTGACGAGCGTCATAAGTACGAGCAGACGCACGAAACGGGTTCTCCAACGACGGGATACAATCCTCTCATCGTTCATGGGGAAACTCCTTTCTTGTACCCCATACCCGTGTGACGGAGGCGAAGGAGGGAGAGGTGTCACACTTGGACTTTGGACAAAACGTGGCGGCTTGGAAAAGTGAAATAGGTCATGTCTTTCCCTTTCTCACCTACCAGAACACTCTTCCGGCACGGGGCGAGGACGCCAGCACCCCGCCAAGGTGCGGCTGAATCTTGTTCGCCAGCCAGGGTCTTTTGTCCAAACTCCAGATCACACAGGAACATCAAGGAACTGAGAAGTAAGTGCGCTCCATTATGGTGGTATAAAAGCCCGCGAACCGGCATTGCTGTCTAAACAGTATGTTATTTTCTCCCTTTTGTCAAGTGCTATGCGCGACCACCACAATTGCTCCGGGGCGGTAGCTCTTTAGGCTGGGGGATGTTTTGTGGACGTAGAGGGCTTTGTCCGGCCAAACACCTTCCCCCATTCCCCTATGGTCGATCTTTCACGGGTTTTGTGCCCAGGGCCGGGTGGTGCTATAATCTGAGCGTGATGTGTGCATTTCTTCCCGAATTTGCAAACTATCCCAACACGGCTAAGGGAGCCTAGCGGTGTTCTTGAACGTGTCATGCCAACGGTGGCGTGCGATTGTCCACATGGTAAACCTTTTGGTTGTCCGTTGCTTGCGCGGCTTGGTCTACGCGCATATTCCAGGGCACTCACACCTGTGAGTGCCCTTTTTATTTGGGGCGCATGTCGGCGGGACTTTGGACAAAGGATTAGCAGGTATATCCTCTACTCTTTTGACTCATTGGCCTAAAGCCCAAATCTCAGACAAGGAGGTCTGACTGATGACAAAGAGGCAGAAGCGTCCTTCGGATGAGTTGAGTGATGAGCAATTGCTCGAGATGTACTACTACATGGTGCTCAGCCGCAAGTTGGATGAACGCATGTGGATTCTCAACCGCCAGGGCAAAGCTTCCTTCCACATCTCCGGCATCGGCCACGAGGCCATCCAGGTGGCCCAGGGTTTTGCCATGCGCAAGGGCCACGATTGGTATTTCCCCCACTACCGGGACATCGCGACGTGTCTCATCCTGGGCGTGACGCCCCGCCACATGATGCTGGCCCTCATGGGCAAGGAGGGCGACATCTTCAGCCGGGGCCGTCAGATGCCCGAGCATTTCAGTTACAAGCCCGCGAAGATCGTCTCCGTGTCCAGCCCTGTGGCGACGGCCATTCCTCAGGCCGCGGGCACCGCGCTGGCCTCCAAACTCCAGGGCAAGGATGAAGTGACCATCGTCGGGTTTGGCGAAGGCGCCACCAGCGAGGGCGACTTCCACGAGGGCCTGAACTGGGCCGGCATCCACAAACTGCCCATCGTCTTCGTCTGCCAGAACAACCAGTACGCGATCTCCGTCCACGTGAGCAAGCAGATGGCCGTGGAAAACGTCGCGGACCGGGCCGTGGCCTACGGCATCCGCGGGGTGGTCGTGGACGGCAACGACGTGCTCGCGTCCTACGACGTGATGAAGGAAGCCATCGACCGCGCGCGGCGCGGGGAAGGGCCCACCCTGGTGGAAGCCAAGACCTACCGACCCGTGCCCCACTCCACCGCGGACGACGACCGATCGTACCGGTCCCGGGAGGAAGTGGAAGCGTGGAAGAAGCGGGACCCCATCCTCCTCTTCGAGAAGGTACTGATGGAGAGGGGCCTGTTGGACGAGGCCAAGAAGCAAGAGGTGCTGGACCGGGTGATGGCCGAAGTGGACGACGCGGTGGACTACGCGCTCAACCAGCCCTACCCGCCCATCGAATCCGCGGCCGAAGGCGTGTTCGGCGACTCCCCGTTGGTGAAGTGGAGCAAGAAAGGGACGATTAACGGGTAACGAGTAATTTAATCGTTAATCGTTACTCATTACTTGTTACGGAGGTTAATATGGCTATCAAGACCAACTTGCAAGCCGTTCGAGATACACTGATGGAAATTATGGAACGTTACGACAACGTGGTCGTAATGGGAGAGGACGTGGGACCGCGCGGGGGCGTGTTCCAGGCCACCCGGGGACTCTACGATCGCTTTGGTCCCGACCGGGTTATCGACACCCCCCTGGCCGAGTTGTCCATTGTCGCCGTGGCCATTGGCATGGCCCTCAACGGTTACCACCCTATCGCGGAAATCCAATTCGCGGATTTCATCTTCCCCGCGTTCAACCAGATCGTGAACGAGGCCGCCCGCTACCGGTATCGGTCCAACGGCGCATGGCCCGTGCCCCTGATCATCCGCGCGCCCTATGGCGGCGGCGTCAGCGGCGGGCTGTACCACTCCCAGTCCGTGGAGGCCTTCTTCACCCACGTGCCCGGCCTCTACGTCCTGGCTCCCTCCACGCCCAAGGACATCGTGGGCCTGTTGCGCGCCGCAGTCCAAGTGCCCGACCCCGTCCTCTTTTTCGAGCACAAGCGGCTGTACGGCCTGGTCAAGGGCGAAGTGCCCGACGACTACTACGAAATCCGCCTGGGCGAGGCGGACATCAAGCGCCGGGGGGACGACATCACCGTGGTCGCGTATGGCCTGGCCCTGCACGAGGCCATCAAAGCCGCGGACAAACTCTCGGAGCAAGAGGGGATCGAGGCGGAGATCATCGACCTGCGGTCCCTGGTGCCCCTGGACCTGGACACCATTTACGAGTCCCTGCGCAAGACGGGCAAAATCCTCATCGTGCACGAGGACAACCAGACCGGTGGCTGGGGTGCGGAGATTGCGGCCCGCATCGCGGAAGAGATGTTCGACTGGCTGGACGCGCCAGTCATGCGCCTGGGAGGCCCGGACGTGCCGGCCGTCCCCTATGCGCCTCCTCTAGAGCGGTGGTTCCTGCCTTTGGCGGACAAAATTGCCGGCAAAATGCGTGAATTGGCGGAGTATTGAAAAAGCAACACGCGGCGTGAGAGCAAGTCTGTTGGCGTCCATCCACTCTTACGCATGGCGTGTTACGAATCCCTTCGGTAAAGGAGGTTACCCGTGGCAATACTCGTACCCATGCCTCAGTTAGGGGAATCGGTGGTTGAGGGGACGATAAATCGCTGGTTGAAGAAGGAGGGGGATCCGGTCGAAAAGTTGGAACCCCTGCTGGAAGTGGCATCGGAGAAAGTGGACACGGAAATTCCCGCGCCCGCATCGGGCGTGTTGCTGAAGATTCTGGTGCCCGAAGGGGAGACCGTGGAAGCGGGCACGGTCATCGCGATCATCGGACAGCCGGGCGAACCCCTGCCCACGAACATCCCGGAGAAAGTGGACCTGCACGCGGTGGGCGCGCACGAGGTCACCGCGGAGGCCCCCGCGGAGCCCGCGCCCGCGGCCGAGGCTCCGCCTCCCTCGGCGGAGAAGCCCGACGGCAAGCGACGTCGTCGGGGACCCAAGGTGACGCCGGTGGTCGCGCGCATGGCCGCGGAGTACGGCATCGACCTGTCCAAGGTCAAGGGCACGGGCAAGGGCGGCCGTGTCACCAAGAAGGACTTGGAAGCCTACATCAAGCAGATGGAAGCGGCCAAGGCCGCGCCACCACCCCCACCTCCTACGGAAGAACTTCCGCCCTGGGAGCAGCCCGGATCCGGGCAACTCTTCCAGCCTTCCCAGTGGGAAGAAGAGGAACGGCCGCCCGCGGTGGAGAAGCCCAAGCCCGTTGCGCCGCCACCCCCGCCTCCTGAGGCCGGCGAGGAAGAGGTGGTGGTCCCCCTCTCCCGGATGCGTCGGGCCATCGCGGATCACATGACCCGCAGCGTGCTCACATCCCCGCGCGCGGCCACCTTCATGGAAGCCGACCTCTCCCGAGTGTTGGCCCATCGGGAGGCACACAAGGCCGCGTTCGCGGAGCGGGGTGTGCGTCTCACCCTGACGCCCTATTTCATCATGGCCACCATTGCGGGCTTGAAGGCCGTGCCCGAGGCCAACGCCGTCTTCCGGGACGACGCCATCGTCCTCAAGAAGTACTACCACATCGGCATGGCCGTGGCCGTGCCCGACGGCCTGGTTGTGCCCGTCATCCGCCACGCGGACGAGTACAGCCTGCTGGGTCTGGCCCGCAAGGTCAACGAAGTGGCCGAACGGGCTCGCGCGGGCAAACTCCTGCCCGACGAACTCTCGGGGAGCACCTTCAGCATTACCAACCACGGCGTGTTCGGCAGTCTCTTTGGCCTGCCCATCATCAACCAGCCCAACGTGGGCATCCTGGGCTTTGGCGCCATCCAGAAGCGCGTGGTCGTCATCGAAGATGCCATTGCCATCCGACCTATGATATACTTGTCCTTCGTGTTCGACCATCGCGTGCTGGACGGCGCGGCGGCGGATA
>JAADDB010000170.1 GCA_013154135.1 Chloroflexota bacterium | reverse complement strand
GCTTCGCCTGCCGTCCACCCACCAAAAACTCTCTCAATGCACGGGGCGAGAACGTCGGAACCCCGCCGAGGTGCGGACCCGTCCGCGGCCAAGGCACAAGCGGGTTTTGTTAGCCAAGTAGGGGGTATCCCCACAGCTGATCGAATTCAGGAGGCAAAATTACATGGGAACGCGAAGCGCGATGCCCGGACCGGAGAACATCTTAGTTCACCACCTGCCCAACGACCTACGAATCTACATGTATCCCAACCGCACCGTACCTGCGGTAGTCATTAACGGCTCCTTGCGGGCAGGCAGCGTCCTAGAGCCGGCCGAATTGAACGGCCTTGCCGCGTTGACCGCGTCCCTCTTGCGGCGAGGCACCACACGTCATACTTTCGAAGAACTCAACGAGCACATTGAATCCCTCGGCGCGGCCATCGAGTTCAGTGGGGGCCGCCACGCGCTGGACATCGTGGCCAACTCTCTCAGCGAAGACCTCCCCACCATTCTCGCCTACATCGCGGAAATGCTCCGAGAACCCGCTTTCCCCGCGGAAGAATTCCAAATCCTCAAACAACAAACCATCACCCACCTACAGGAACGCGCCCAAGACCCCCACACCATGGCCTTCATCACCTTCCGCGGCCTGCTCTACGGGGACCACCCCTACGGCCGCCCGGTAAGCGGCTGGCCTGAAACAGTGGCCCGCATCACATTGGACCATGTGAGGGAGTTCTACGCGCAAAACATCGCCCCGGGGAAAGGGCAAATCGTGATTGTGGGAGACTTCGACCCCGACCACGTTGTCTCCCAACTCCACGAACTCCTGGCCGACTGGGAAGGCACGCCCCCGGAAGCGACGTTGCCCCCCGTCAGCAAGCCGGAGGAAATACGCGAGGAATTCGTCCACATCCCTGATAAGAGCCAAAGCGATGTGGTTCTGGGCTGGTTGGGCATTCCTCGCAAACATCCCGATTGGACGCCCCTTGTGGTGGCCAACGTGCTGTGGGGGCGCTTCGGCATGGGAGGACGCATTGGGGCCCGGATTCGGGAGAAGTTGGGGCTGGCATATTATGCTTTTGGAAACGTGGATGGGAATTTCGGCCCCGGAACGTGGAATGTAAACGCGGGGGTCGCCCCGGAAAATGTGCCCATTGTCATAGAGAGCGTACTGGAAGAAGCTCGCCGCCTCCAAGAGGAACCGGTTCCGCCAGAAGAACTCGAGGACACCAAGACGTTCATCATCGGTTCGCTCCCCGTCCGGCTGGAAACGAACCACGGCTTGGCTTCTGCCATCAGTGACATGGTGTGGTACGACCTGGGACTCGATTACCTCATCAAGTTGGAAGAACGCGTCCGAGCCGTGAAGCCAGAGGACATCCAACGCATTGCCCGGACATACCTGGATCCGGACGCCTACGTCCTGGCCGTGGCCGGACCACCCGCGATGGAAGGTGAATGAGGGGGAAAATGGCGCACAAGTCGGGGGAATGGACACTCCGGGTGGGCCTGGATATAATACGCGTGTCCCGGATCGAAAAGGCCATCCGGCGATGGAACACGCGATTCCTGGACCGGGTGTTCAGCACGGGTGAACAGGAGGATTGTCGGGGCCGAAGCGCTTCCCTGGCGGCCCGATTCGCGGCCAAGGAAGCCGTCCTAAAGGCGCTGGGCACCGGCTTGGCCCAGGGAATCCGGTGGACGGATGTGGAAATTCGCACCCGCGCTAACGGAGAACCCCGGGTCATCCTCCACGGAAACGCCGTTACCCTCGCCCGCTCCTTGGGCATTCACGCCTGGGAGGTAAGCTTGACGCACGACGGGGAAATCGCAGCAGCGATTGTTGTGGGCTACGGGTGGAAACCACGGGGGTAGAAGGGGCCCGGTGGCCCCCCCGGTCTTCAAAACCGCGTGGCGGGCGTCCTCAGGACGGCCGCGGTGGGTTCGACTCCCATCTACCCCCGCCTTATCCCTCCCCACCGGACTCACCTAGTCCGCCCTACCACCGGTTCTCAGCCGAATCCACCTGCCCGATCGCTCGACCCAGCAAGGAAGAGAACGGCTTTGTACGGGGGACGGGCCTCGCCCGTCCCCCGCACAAACGTAGCACGTGGGCATCCCGCCACGGAACGAACCCATCTGTCGCCAAAGGATGACCGTCATTTGGCCATCACTACAAGATGTGCGCTAAGAACTCCTTGGTTCGGGGGTCCTTGGGATGAGCAAAGAGCTCCTCGGGAGGGGCCTCCTCCACGATCTTCCCCGCATCCATGAACACGACCCGGTCTGCGACCTCGCGGGCAAAGCCCATTTCGTGGGTCACCACAATCATGGTCATGCCCGATCGGGCCAACTCGATCATCACGTCCAACACCTCTTTAATCATCTCCGGGTCCAACGCGGACGTGGGCTCATCAAAGAGCATAATTTTGGGTTGCATGGCCAACGCGCGTGCAATGGCGACGCGTTGTTGCTGACCGCCGGAGAGTTGGCCCGGGTACTTGTGCGCCTGATCCGCGATGCCCACCCGCTCAAGCAGCTCCATGGCCACCTGTTCCGCCTTGGCCCGAGGCCACCGACGCACCAACCGAGGTGCGAGGGTGATGTTGTCCAAGACCGTCATGTGCGGGAAAAGGTTAAACTGCTGGAAGACCATCCCCACCTCTCGGCGAATGGCCTCGATGTTCCGAATGTCATGGGAGAGCTCAATGCCATCCACAATGATGCGCCCTTGGTCGTGCTGTTCCAAGCGGTTGATACAACGGACCAGGGTCGATTTGCCCGAACCAGAAGGGCCGATGATAACGACCACTTCCTGGCGTTTCACCCGCATATTGATACCGCGCAAGGCCTCGAAGTCACCAAACCATTTGTGCACATCCTCCAGGATGATGATGTCTTCCCCCGTATCGTGAACTTGGAGACCTTTCGCAGTGCCTTTTTCCTCCCCACGCATGATCTTTGACCTCCCATCACGTCAGATTAACGCACGCCTACGCCCAATTTGACCTCTAACCGACGGCTGGCATAGGACATCGCGTAGCAGAAGATCCAGTAGATAACGCCGATAAAAGCAAACACCTCCCGCTGCAAACCAATCCACTGGGGCTGAGCAATGACGCTCAAGGCAATGCTCAGCAGATCCAAAAGGCCCACAATGGCCACCAGGGAGGTGTCCTTGAACAAAGAGATGAACTGTCCGACAATGGCCGGGATCACGGCCCGTAAGGCCTGGGGCAGAATGATGTAACGCATGGTCTGATAGTAATTCAGCCCCAACGCCTGAGCAGCCTCATATTGCCCCTTGGGAATGGCCTGCAATCCCCCACGCACGTTTTCCGCCAAGTAGGCTGCCGCGAATAAAGTCATGCCTGCCATCGCGCGTAGCACTTTGTCTATGCGCAAATTCGGCGGCAAAAACAGGGGCAACATGATTTGGGCCATGAAGAGCACGGTCACCAAGGGCACCCCACGAATCAGCTCAATGTAGAAGATGGAAAAGAGCTTGACGATGGGCAACGAGCTGCGGCGCCCAAGGGCCAGGAGGACGCCGATGGGAAAGGAAAGGACTATCGCGACCACCGCAAGCAAAATGGTCAGCAGGAGTCCGCCCCATAGCCCGGTCTCCACCAAGGGAAGTCGCTGACTTCCCTTGAAACCGTGCAACAGAACCAGGGTGACGAAAAAGGCGACAAGCCAGGCAAAGGGGAGTATCTTCTGTAGTGGCTTGCGCAAAGGCCGAACAAATTCGGCAACCGCGGACGAAAGGACAAACAAGAACAAGACCACAGTCCAATTGCGCTTGGCCGCGGGGGTGATGGGCGCCAGCCAGAACACCACCAGAAAGGGGATGACCAGGATGAGGGCAACCAAGGAACGACCACCCCACGCTCCCCAACTAAGCCCCCCTAACACCAGAGCCAGCCCCAAAGCAAGCCAAACACGCCACAGCTGGTCCGTAGGATAGGGCCCTACCGCGAACAAACGCAAGTTCGTCGTCACAACCCCCCATTTAGCCCCATAGAAGACCCAATGCAGGATGCCCTTGAGGGCCACGTAAATCACCGCCGCGGAGACGATGGTGATAAGAGCGTTATACCACGGGCTAAACAGGTTCTCCTTGAGCCACGTCAGGAAATCACGCAACAACTGCCTGCGAGTTTGCATGGCGATACTTTTAGGCGTCATGGTTACCTCTCCACCAGGCGGACTCGCCGGTTATACCAGTTCATGAAAAGGGATGTGAGCAAGCTCATACTCAGATAGCTGCCCATGATCAGGGTGATCACCTCGATGGACTTCCCCGTCTGGTTGAAGATCGTGCCGGCCACATTGAAAAGGTCCGGGTATCCGATGGCCACCGCCAGACTGGAGTTCTTGGTCAGGTTCAAGTACTGGCTGGTCAATGGTGGGATAATAACCCGCATGGCCTGAGGGAAGACGATGTACCGCATCATCTGGAAATCCGTGAGCCCCAACGCTTTCGCGGCCTCCCTCTGGCCTTTATCCACCGCCAAAATGCCTGCTCGCACGACCTCCGCGATGAAAGCCGCGGTGTACACCACTAAGCCCACCAGGAGGGCGCTGAACTCAGGGGTCAGACGAGCCCCACCCTTGAAATTCAACCCGGCCAACACCGGCTTATCCACCGTAATAGGCGCCCCCGGCACAAGGAACCATCCGACCAGGGCGAAGAGCAACCACGTGGCACTTCCGAAAATCCAGGGATATCCCGGATTCCCCGTCCGGTCTTGGTAATGACTGCGATAACGAAAGACCAGAGTAGCCACCACCAAACCCGCCAAGAGGAAGATCAACCACAGGGAAAAACTCTCCGTGGGCTTAAACCACACCATGGCGATGCCGCGGTTACTCAAATAGATGGGACCGGGCAGGCGAATGGCCTGTTTGATGCGCGGGAACTTAAGCATGACCGCGGTGAACCAGAAGAAGAGCTGGACCAAAAGCGGGGTGTTCCGGATGATCTCAATGTACACCGTGGCAATAGCCCGCAACAACCAGTTAGTGGAAAGACGAGCCACGCCAATGACAATGCCCAAGATGGTGGCCAGAATGATGCCGATGACACTCACCTTGATGGTGTTTACCACACCGACCAAGAACGCACGGGCGTACGTGTCCCCGGGAGTATAGGGGATGGGCGTTTCCCCAATCGGAAAGCCGGCTTCGAGCTTGAGGAAATCAAACCCCGGCTTCAACCCCCGTCGGGAGAGTTCGTGGTACATATTGCTGTACATGTATGCGGCCACAACGATGACCACGATAAGGAAGATTATCTGGGCAATGACGGCCAGAACACGTTCATCGCGCCAGAAAGGGGGACGCGCATGTTCAGATACCGTTGCCGTAGTCATTATTGCACCTCACCTGTAGGAAGATAAAGGCCGCGGTGAAACACCGCGAAGAGGGGTAACGTAGCTCCCCCTTCCCCACCAGAGGAAGAAAAAACGGGTGTTTGCCCCCTCCTGGAGAGGACAAACACCCGTAAAAGACTTCGGTCTAGCGGAAGGGCGGGGAGTAAAGCAGACCGCCGTCGGTCCACAGGCTGTTGGGCCCGCGCGGGAGGTTGAAGGGTGTGTTGGGGCCCAGGTTGCGGTCGTAGATCTCCGCGTAGTTCCCCACATGCTTGATCACGCGATAGGCAAAGTCGTTGGTCAAGCCAAGTCCCTTGCCCAAATCGCCCTCCAGACCGAGGAACCGGCGAATGCCCGGATTATCGCTGTTCTTGAAGTCATCCACATTCTGGGAGGTGATGCCGAACTCTTCTGCCTGGAAGGTGGCGAAGACCACCCACTTCACCACATCGAGCCACTTGGAATCGCCCTGCAGCACCGCGGGGCTCAAGGGCTCCTTGGAGAGGGTGACGTCGAGGATCACGTGCTCCTCGGGGTTCTTGAGGAGGGACTTCCGGGAGACGAGACCGGACTTGTCGGTGGTCACAGCGTCGCAGCGCCCTTCCTCATAGGCCCCAAAGGTCGCATCCGCGGTCTCGAAGACGACCGGGGTGTAATCGATGCCGTGAGCGCGCATCTGGTCCGCCAGGTTGAGCTCGGTTGTCGTCCCGGTGCTCACGCAGATGGTCGCGCCCTGGAGATCTTCGAGGGATTTGATGTTGTCCGCCTTGCGGACCATGATGCCCTGACCATCGTAGAAAGTGGTCGGAGCAAAGTCCATGCCCACCGATGTGTCACGGCTCAGCGTCCAGGTGGTGTTGCGGATGAGCACATCCACCTCGCCGGTCTGGACCGCGGTGAAGCGCTCCTTCGCGGTGAGAGGTCGGTACTCGACCTTAGACGGGTCATCGAAGAGAGCGGCGGCAAGGGCCTTGCAGAAGTCGATGTCAAAGCCGGCGTACTGGCCGTTCTGGTCCAGGTATCCGAACCCGGGCAGGTTGGCGTTCACACCGCAGATGAGCTTACCTCGCTCCATGACCACATCCAACTTGGATTTCGCCGCGGCTGCCGGCACTTCCTTGGTAACAATGACTGTGACCTCTTTGGTCACCTCCATTGTGACCAACTGCTTTTCCTGGGACCCCGACGCGCAAGCGCCCAGAACCACAAGAAGGACCAAGAGGCCCAACATGAGGATGAAAACCTTCCGATGCATGGATACACTCCTCCTTTCTGGATTTCCGTCTACGAGGGCTTAAGGGAGTCCCCCATAGGACGCAGTACACACGGGTGTGTACTGTGGGTGCCCAGGCGTAAAAGAGAGGTCGAAATTCTCGGGTAAGGGACGTCGGTTGAATTTCCCACTCCCTTTCTAGCCGAGGCACAACGTAGAGGTGTCTCAGGATAACCGTTTCCCCTGCAGACGATGGACGTTGGTCCCTCGTCCACGATCTATATCATGTTGGCTAGCGCTCGATGGGGGTGAAAGAGAGTATAGGGCGTTCACAGGAATTTGTCAATTTTGCAAAGAAGGTATTGGGGACCGTGGACAGTAGAAAAATGCGTAAGGAGATCCAGCATCTATTCCCCAATTCAGGCTCAACGCGTGGGGGGAGAACACTTCTTGGAGCAAGGCTTTGCTGATATTCCTTCAAGGAGAAGCGTTTTGGGCGTATGACGGTAGGCCTCGCCTGCCACCCTGCCCAAAACGCTCTCTTTATGAAGTAGGGACGCGGGATTCCTCTATCAACAGATCGACGACCGCGTTCAACGTCCCTTCTTCGTGATACACCCGCAGCTGCCGTTCCGCGCTGGTGCCCTCTTCCAAGATGCGCTGAATCGGAGGCACCACGTACTCCCGGCTCTGCAGGTCGTCCAAATAGGGGTCAACCAACTCCAAGATCTCCTGGGCCAACGCGCGCATGGGGACTTCGGCTTCCTTCCCCCAGTCGATCAGAGGGCCTTCAATGCCCCGACGAATCGCCCGCCATTTGTTCTCCAAGATCATGTCCCGCCGGTAGATGCGGAAAGTCATGTTTCGCTTCCGCATGTCCCAATGCCACGCGACAAGGGCTTGGACTAATCCCGCAAGGGCGATGACCTCGTCAAGGCGAGGAACCGCGTCAAACACGCGGAATTCCAAAGCCGATATTTCCGGGTGCGGGCGAATATCCCACCAGATCTTCGTCCGGTCGGCAATGCAATTGGTTTCCAAAAGGGTCTGAAGCATGGAGGTGTAATCATCCCAGGAGGTGAAATGGGTGGGAATCCCGGTACGAGGGAAGTCCTGGAACAAGGCGTTTCGGTAAGACTTCACCCCCGTCTCCCTTCCTTGCCAGAAGGGCGAACTGGTGGAAAGGGCAATCAAGTGGGGGAGGAGATAGCGCAACACGTTCATGGCATCGATGAGGAATTCCCTGTCCTCAATGCCGATGTGGATGCGCATTCCAAAGATGAGAAGTTTGCGTGCAAGCCGGTGGATGTCCTCGGAGCGCCCGTAGAAGCGTTTGAATTCGGTCACATCCTGGGTGACCCAAGAGGTGAAGGGATGAGTGCCGGCAGCGATAAAGGCCAAGTCCTTCTCTTCGGCCATGCGCTGCACTGCTAGACGCTGTTCCTGCAATTCCGCGTGCGCCTCGGCAACCGTGTAACACACGCGGGTGGGCAAATACGTGTGCGTGCTTTCCAGCTCCGACTTGAACTCCCGGTGATCCATGGTCTGGCGATCCGCGCTGAGGAATTGGGTCACGTACGCGACAAGCTCCCGCGTGTGAGGGTCAACCAACTGGTATTCCTCCTCAATGCCAATGGTGAGGGACGGGCGTTCCATGCGAGCCTCCTTAAGCTGTGGTCCTAATGCATGACATCGCGCGACTGTAAGTCCGGTCTTTCCCGTACGTTGGCGGGCATGCCCACCAAACCGTCAATCAGGCTGTTGTCTCTTGTACCAAATGGTTCACCACCGCGTGGAGCGAGTGAGTTTCCCGGTAGACGCGTAACTGGCGGGTGGCACTGTTCCCCAGTTCGACGATTGAGTAGATACGCTCCAGATAGGTCCAGGAATCCAATTGTTCCGCGTAGCCCGTTAGAAGGTACAGGAATTCCCGCAAGAGAGAACGGGCCCAGAATTCCCTTTCTTTGCCAAAATCAATGAGTTTGGTGTCCAATCCGTAACGGGCTGCCCGCCACCGGTTCTCTTGAATCAAATCCCCGTGATAGATGCGAAATGAGAGGTTGCGCCGTCGCAAATCCCATAGCCAGGCCACCAGGGCTTGGAAGAGGGCGACGAATGCCAACACATCATCCAACCGGGGATTCGCATCCGCGATGCGGAATTCCACAACCGGCATAGTGGGATGCACTTGTACATCCCACCAGATGTCCGCGATGTGGTTCATGCTGTGGGTCTTGAGCATACTTTGGAGAAAGCGATGATAGGCGCTCCAGGTACGAAAACGGTCGGGCACGCCGGTGCGGGGCACGTTCTCCAACAAAGTGGCCCGAAAGGACTGAAGGCCCGTGTCTTCTCCTCGCCAAAAGGGAGAGCTGGCCGAGATAGCCAAGACGTGGGGCATCATATAGCGGGCCACGTCCATTACATCCACCGCGAAGTTGCGATCCTCCACCCCAATCTGAACGGTCAGTCCGAAGAAGAGAAGCCGGGAGATCATGGCATCCAGGGTTCCGACGGTGCCCCGAAAGCGCTCGGAGAGGGCTTCCACGGGATCGTGCCAGGAGGTGAAGGGATGGGTGCCGGCCACCATCACCTGGTAGCCCCGACGTTCGGCCCGTTGCTTGACGATGTAACGTCTTTCCTGGAGCAACGATTCCAACTCGGTCAGGGAAGACATGCGCACGATGGAACCGACGATCTCGTCCCGAAAGGTCCCCTTCTTGGGGTCGAATTCACGCCAGACCATCCCCTCATCTGTCAGGCGTTGTAACAGAAAACCTCGAAGTTCCCCTGTTGGGGGGTCAATCCACTGATACTCCTCCTCCACGGCCAAGGAAAGTGAGGGTGGCTGAAGCATCGTTCGGCTCCTTTGGTTTGAGT
>JAADDB010000140.1 GCA_013154135.1 Chloroflexota bacterium | reverse complement strand
GGGAGAGAACTGTTCTGTGTGGTGGGTGGTGCTTCGCCCCCACCACACAGAATTCTTTCTTGACACGGGGTGAGAACGTGGGCATCCCACCGAGGTGCGGACCCGTCCGCCGCCGATCAGACGACCAATAAACCGACTTTTACTTGCAAGGAGCACACGTTATGGAGTTTTTGCACACGCTTATTGATATCTTTCTCCACTTGGACAAGCATCTGAGCGATATCATTGTCCAGTACGGTACATGGACATATGCACTCCTGTTCTTTGTCATCTTCATGGAGACGGGGTTCGTGGTGACGCCCTTCTTGCCCGGAGATTCTCTGCTCTTCGCCGCGGGGACTTTCGCGGCTCTTGGGGTGCTGAACCTGTGGGGTTTGCTCATACTTCTGGCCGCCGCAGCCATTTTGGGGGATACCGCGAATTACTGGATCGGCCATTTTATCGGCGAACGGGCTTATTCGGGAGAGATCCGCTGGATCAAGAGGGAATACCTAGACCGAACCCATGAGTTCTTCGAGAAACACGGGGGGAAGACCATCTTCCTGGCCCGATTTGTGCCCATAGTGCGTACGTTTGCGCCCTTTGTCGCGGGGATCGGCCGGATGTCCTACGGGTACTTCTTGAGTTACAATGTCATCGGCGGCGTGGTATGGGTTGGTTTGTTCACCCTGGCCGGGTATTTCTTTGGCAATATCCCGGTGGTGAAACACAACTTTTCCTTGGCCATCATAGGCATCATCCTCATTTCCCTTATTCCCATTGGGTATGAGGCCCTCAAGGGCCGACGGGACTCGTAAGGTGTGGACCCGTCCGCGGCCAAAATCTGTTGCGCAACCGAGTAAGTGGGCTGATTGTTCCCATAGAGAACTGTTTTGTGTGGGCGGGCGGCGCCACGCAAAACTCAATCCTGGCACGGGGCGAGGACGTGGGTGTTCCGCGGTGGTGCGGACCCGTCCGCGGCTAACGGGAACTTTTTCCCGCCAGCCCGGTATCGAAGGCCCATCCCGGCATTCAGCTCTTTAATCGTCAATCGTTACTCATTACTCGTTACGCCATGGACCCGTCCGCCGCCGAGGTAGGACCGAGTTTTGCCACTCAATCATGTCGGTAGGTCGGGGAAAGAACGCAAGGGAGGGTAGGATCATGGGATCATGTGACATCGGGTTGATAGGGCTGGCCGTTATGGGCCAGAATTTGGCCCTCAACATGGAGGACCACGGATTCTGCGTGGCCGTATATAACCGTACGGCCGCGCGCACTCGGGAGTTCATGGAAAAGCGGGCCAAAGGGCGCCGCATTGTGGCCACATACAATGTGGCCGATTTGGTTGCCGCGTTGAAGCGCCCGCGCATTGTCATGCTCATGGTGAAGGCCGGTCCCCCGGTGGATGCCGTCATCGAACAGCTCCTCCCGTACGTAGAACCGGGTGACATCATCATCGACGGCGGGAACTCCTTCTTCAAGGACACCGAACGCCGGGCCCAGTACCTGGCTGAGCGGGGCATTCACTTCCTCGGCGTGGGGATCTCCGGCGGAGAGGAGGGCGCGCGGCATGGCCCCAGCATCATGCCGGGCGGTCCCCGCGAGGCCTATGAAGTGGTCCGTCCCATCTTCGAGGCCATTGCCGCGAAGGTGGATGGCGAGCCTTGTGTGACGTACTTGGGCCCTCGGGGCGCGGGACATTTCGTGAAAATGGTGCACAACGGCATTGAGTACGGGGACATGCAGCTCATCGCGGAAACGTATGACATCATGCACCGGGGCCTGGGGTTGGACGCACCGGCCTTGCATCAGGTGTTCGCCCGCTGGAATCAGGGCGTTCTCTCCTCCTATCTCATCGAGATCACAGCCGATATTTTCACCAAAGTGGATGAGGTGACGGGGAAGCCCCTGGTGGATGTGATCCTCGATGTCGCGGAACAGAAGGGAACCGGACTCTGGACCACAGAGCAAGGTCTGGAGCTCAAAGTCCCCATTCCCACCATCAACGCCGCGGTGGAAGCTCGCATCATTTCCATGTACAAGGAAGAACGCGTTCAGGCCAGCAAAGTGTTGGAGGGACCGGAGATCCAACAGGTTGACGACACTGAAGAGATCATTCAGCAATTGGAACAGGCTCTCTACATGGCGAAGATCACCTCGTACGCCCAGGGATTTGCTCTCTTGCGCAAGGCGAGCGATGTGTACGAGTACGGCTACGATTACGGAGAAATCGCCCGCATCTGGCGCGGCGGTTGCATCATCCGCGCGCGTTTTCTGGATGACATCCGTCGGGCGTTCGCCCGGCGCCCGGATTTGCCCAACTTGATGCTGGATCCCTTCTTCCGGGATGCGGTGAACCAGAGACATCCGAACCTGCGTTTTGCCGTTCGATTGGCCGCGGGGTGGGGCATTCCCGTTCCCGCGATGGGGGCTTCTCTGGCGTATTACGATGCGTACCGAAGTGCCCGGCTTCCGGCCAACTTAATTCAGGCCCAGCGGGATTACTTCGGGGCGCACACATATCGTCGCATTGACATGGAGGGGGTGTTTCACACGCAATGGACGGAGGATTGATATGGCGCCCGGTACGTCGGGCCATGCGAGAGGTAGCGGTTGTAGGGATTGGCCTGATTAAGGTGGAGAAACAGTCGGCCCTCAGCCTGCGGCAAATGGGGGTCGAAGTGATCCGCCAGGCCATGGAGAGTGCTCGCGTGGACGAGGTGGACGCCCTCTACGCGGGCAACATGTTGGCAGATGAGCTCCAGGGACAAAAGCATGTGGCCTCCCTGCTGGCAAGCGAAGCCGGTCTGGTGGGCGTGGAGGCGTTGCAGGTGCGCGCGGCAACAGCCACGGGAGCGGCTGCTTTGCGGATGGCTTATCTTTCCGTGGCCAGTGGGGAGGCAGATGTGGCCATTGCCGTGGGGGTGGAAAAGATGAGCAGTGCCCCCGCGACTCCGGCCCTGGCCAAGGCCCTGGACGCGGAGCTGGAGGTGCCCACGGGGGCCACGTTGATCAGCCAAAACGCCCGGCTTATGCAGATGTACCTGGAGCGGTATAAGGTCCCTTATGAGGGGTTTGTGAATTTCGCGATCAACGCGCACCGGAACGCGGCCACAAACCCGTATGCCCTTTTCCAAAAGGAAGTGACCCCCGAGATCGTCCTGAATTCCCGGATCGTGAACGAACCCTTGCGTCTGTACGACTGCTCGCCCATCTGCGATGGCGCGGCCGCGGTGGTGTTGGTTCCTGCGGACCAGGCCCGGGCTTTCACGGACATGCCGGTCCGGATTTTGGCTTCCGCTGTGGCCACCGATTATTTCCGGGTGGAGGATCGCCCTGATCCCCTCGCGTTGGACGCGGCGCGCCTTTCCGCGCGACGGGCCATGCGCAGGGCCAACGTGAATCCCCGGGACATTGACTTCTTCGAAGTGCACGACGCTTTTTCCATTATGGCCGCGTTGATCCTGGAGGCTGCGGGGTTCGCCGAACGGGGGGAAGGGTGGAAATTGGCTGCCGAGGGGGAGATCTTCCGGGAGGGGCGCATTCCCATCGCGACGATGGGGGGGCTCAAAGCACGGGGCCATCCCATCGGAGCGACGGCCATTTATCAGACCGCGGAAATTGTGCTCCAGCTGACCGGCCGTGCGGGGCCCAACCAAATCCCCCATGCCCGACGGGCCATGTTACAGAGCGTCGGCGGGGCCGGATCTACGGTCTTGACCCATATCTTCGAGATAATGGGGTGAATTCCGCTCGTGTATCCGGTCATTCCATATCTGAGACCTGGGCCAAGGCAACAACGGCCTGGCCTAAGGAGAGGCCGCCATCATTGGCGGGCACCCGGTGGTGCGTGTAAACGGTCAGCCCCATTTTCTCCAGTTGGGCGATCAACCCTTCCTGAAGGAGCAGATTCTGTGCACATCCGCCGCTGAGTGCCACTTCACGCACGCCCGTCTCCTCCGCAATGTGGAAGACCAGGGCACTCAGCGCGTGCACGAGGGTGTTGTGGAAACGCCGGGCTATCCGTTCGGGCGGGATGCCACGTTGGAGGTCCTCCCACACCGCGCGCACTACCGGGTGCCAGTCGATCTCCCAGAGCGATGTCCGGCGTTGTGTGGAGACAGGATATCGGGTCTCGTCCGTGGCCTGAGCGGCCAGCGTTTCCAATTCAATGGCGGCCTGCCCTTCGTACGTGATGTGATGTCGAACCCCGAGGAGCGCTGCCACCCCGTCGAACAGTCGGCCGCAACTGGAAGTCAGGGGTGCGTTCAGCCCCTTGTCTGATTGTTGTATCACTATCCGGGCCATTTGAGATGGGATGTTCAGGTGGTCCAACAGGACCGATGGGATATCCCCCAGCGCTTGTTCTGCCAAAATCAGGGCAATGCGCCAGGGATGCCGCACCGCTTCATCCCCACCGGGGAGGGGGAAAGGCGTCAACCGGGCCATTCGGCGATACGACCGTTCGTCTGCGAGGAGGATTTCGCCCCCCCAGATGGTTCCGTCCGGCCCGTAGCCGGTGCCGTCCAGGGCCAAGCCGATGACCGGGCCGGCTATTTGGTTGTCGGCCAAACACGCGGCGATGTGCGCATGGTGGTGTTGCACAGGGATCCAGCGGACGTGGCCTAGGGTGGGGATCTCCGCCAGGAGGTCGTGGGCTAGTTGGGCGAAATCAGGATGCATATCATGGGCTACAACCTGCGGGCGAATGCCGAACAAGTCCATGAACCGTTGTAGGCTTTCGGTGAAGAACCGCCATGTTTTCGCGTATTCCATTTCCCCGATGTGTTGACTGAGGAAGGCCCAACGACCACTGACCAGACAAAAGGTGTTCTTCATGAAGCTCCCGGTGGCGAGGACCGGCGTTTTTGCCTCGCGGTGGATGCGGATCGGATAGGGCGCGTATCCCCGCGAACGGCGGATGGGCATGGGACCGGTGGGCGTGAGCATCCAGACACTGTCATCCACCCGGTTGTGGATGGGGCGGTTGTGCCAGAGGTAGGCATCCACGATGGGATCTAAGCTCTCCCGGGCCTCCTCATGGGTACGGGCTATGGGTTCATTGCTCCGGTTGCCGCTGGTCATGACCAGCGGGCGGTTCACATCTCTGAGGAGGATGTGGTGCAAGGGGGTGTAGGGAAGCATGACGCCGATGTGCCGTTGTCCAGGTGCGATATGGGGGGCCAGGTCGGTGTGGGGTTTGGCAGGCAGGAGGAGAATGGGCGCCGCGGGGGATGCGAGAAGGGCTTCCGCTTCCGGGGAGAGGTGACAGTACGCGCGTACCATGTCCAAGTCTCGCATCATGAGGGCCAGGGGCTTGTGGGGCCGGGGTTTTCTCTCCCGTAAGGTTCGGACTGCTCGGGCGTTTGTGGCATCGCACGCGAGGTGAAAGCCTCCCAGGCCTTTAATGGCGACGATGGCACCGGCCTCTAAGAGTCGCGCGACTCGGGCGATGTCGTCCTCTTCCGGGCCTTTGATGTGTCTTTCCCATCCCGGCTTCACTTCCAGTTCCACGTGAGGTCCACATTTGGGACACGCGTTGGGCTGCGCGTGAAAACGGCGGTTCAGGGGGTCGTGGTACTCGGCGAGGCATTGAGCACACATGGGGAAGTCGGCCATTGTGGTGTTGGGGCGGTCATAAGGCAATTTGCGGATAATGCTGAAACGAGGTCCGCAGTTGGTGCAGTTGGTGAAGGGGTATCGATACCGTCGGTCATGCGGATCTAGCACTTCGGCCAGGCATTGGGGACACGTGGCCACGTCTGGCGAGACCAGGGTGAATCCCCCTTGATCCTCGCTGGGGAGGATCAGGAATGTGTCGGGCGGGGTGGGTGGGGTGGGGATAGGGGTCCAGGTGAGGGATTGGATATCCGCGAGAGGGGGCGCCTGGGCGCGAAGGGCGTGGAGGAACGCTTCCAGATGTTCGGCAGGTCCGGTCACTTCGATGTCCACGCCCAAACTGCTATTACGCACCCACCCGGTCAGACCATATTCCCGGGCCAGTCGGTAGACAAAGGGGCGAAATCCCACGCCCTGAACAATACCATCCACGTGGATGCGGTAGGTTAGTCGTTGGGACGCCATGGGTTTTGCCCTGACGAGTTGTTCATCTGCCCTTCCCTTTGACCTGCGTAAGCCCATCTAGGATGACGTACGACCATCTCCCATCGCCCATGGTCCATCCTTATCGCCCCGTCCCCGGTCAAGGGCCACAGCATGTTCTTCGTCAGTCAAGGTGGTAAGCGTCAATTTGTTCGCGTAGCCACTCAATGAACGTATCCAAGCCTTCCCCTGTTTTCGCGGAGAGAGGGAAGAAGGCCAAGCCAGGGTTTAGGGCTTCCACTCCTTTGCGGAAGTATTCCACATCGAAGTCGAAGTGGGGGAGGAGGTCGATTTTGTTGAGAACCACCGCGTCCACGCCTCGGTACATGGGTGGGTACTTGTAGGGTTTGTCATCCCCTTCGGGCACGCTGGCGATGAGGATGTCCAAGTGGTTGCCCAGTTTGAAGTTGGCCGGGCAGATGAGGTTGCCCACATTTTCGATGATCAGCACGTCTACTTCTTCCAGATTGAGCTTGGCCAGCGCTCCCTGGAGCATGACCGCGTCGAGATGGCATGTTCCCCCTGTGTTGATTTGGATGGCAGGAATGCCCATCGCGGCCAGTCGATCGGAGTCCAGGGTTGTGGCGATATCCCCATCCACGCCCGCGATGCGGTAGTAGGGCTTGAGGGCTTCCACAAGGCGAAGGATGACCGAGGTCTTGCCGGCGCCGGGGGAGGCCATGAAGTTGATGGCATAGGTGCGGGTTTGGTCCAGGAGATTTCGGTTGGCTTGAGCCAGACGTTCGTTTGCACTCAGGATATTTTCCACGACTTCCACGCGCTGGGGTGCCATCGTTTTTCTCCTTGTGCTTATTCCACATCAATGCTTTCCAAGCGGAATTCGTCCCCTTGGACGAGCATAACCCGGACGCTGCCACACGTGGGACAGGCCAGGGTTTGTCCGTCCGGACTGTATTCTGTGCCGCAGTCCCAACAGCGGAATCGGGCGGGAACACGCCGGAAGTTCAGCGTGGCCCCTTCAGCTATGGTATCCTTGGACAGGATATCCCAATAGAATTGGACAGAATCGTCCACAATACTGGCCATTTCGCCAATGACGAGGTTGAGGGCAAGGACGCGTTGTGCGCCTACACGCTCAGCGTGCTCCAGGGTGATGGCTAGGATGCTTTGGACGAAGGGTAATTCATGCATAGCCCATCCTGTTTGCCCTCTCTGGCGCTAGTATACTGCATCCGCGGGGAAAAAACAAGGCGCCGCGCGGCCCATCGGGCCATGGAGGATGGCAGATGGTCATGGGTTCGCGTGCCACACTTTTATGTGCGATGCAGGCATCGCCGGCCTGCATTATACAAAAACTCCTTTGAGCATGGGATGGGCCGTCGAAGCGTATGGCAAGTAACGCAAGATGGGCCGGTGTGATCGGTGTGTTTTCTCTTTGAAGAAAAAGCCTTGGTTGTGTTACAATCTCCGGTAACTGTTCCTACCACCTAACTGACCCAATCTGTCGAGACGCGGCCGTTTACCATGGGCGATGGTCCCGCAGAGGAGCCTTTTAGAATGGCCAAGAACAAGCCAGCTTTTTCCGAACAGAGCTTGTATCAATGGGCGACAGCTACCTCCATTGAACGGGGATATGATTACTACGAACGAGGCGCTGTCCAGTCCCTTGTGCGTCGCGGCAATGAACTGTGCGCCCAGGTGTGGGGGACAGATGTAGAGCCCTATCGAGTCCGAGTGGTTTTGGATGCCCATGGCATACCGTCCCATGCTACCTGCACTTGTCCTTACGATTGGGGAGGTTGGTGCAAACACATTGTCGCAACGCTCCTCACATACCTTCATGAGCCCGAGAAAGTAGAGGTCCGGCCGCCCCTCGAGGAGATGGTAAAAGACCTGTCGGACAATGAGATGCGGGAGCTCCTCTCATACCTGGTGTCGCGGGCCCCAGCGACGCTGGACCTAATTGATGCGTGGTTCGCCATACACGATTCGGAGGAGCAGCAGGCCTCGCCGACTTCAGCCCCTTGGCCCCCTCATCCAGAGCCTTACGAACGCCGGGCACGAGCTATTCTTCACTCCCTGGACCATATGCTCTCTTCGGAAGCTTACTGGCATGTCTCCGAGGTCTTCGAGGAGTTGGAAGACATGGCCCAACAGGCGAAGACCTTCCTGAACCAAGGGGATCAAAATCGGGCCCTCAGCGTCCTTATTGGGGTGACCAACGCCTACGTGTCCGACGCGTTCTATCTGGACGACTCGGATGGAATCGTCAGCGACTTCGCCTATCAGCTCGGGGAATTATGGGCATCTCTCCTGGTGCGCATGGATTTGGACGATGAAGCGCGCAAGGGGTTACAGGCTTTGTTCGAGGAATGGGAGCAAGACCTCGTCGTTTACGGCTTGGAAGATGTCTGGGAGTCTGCTGAGTACACCGTCTCCATACAGTCGGAGGAAGACATCCTGGAGTCCGATGATCCGGTCCTTATCCTGGCCTACCTGGAGCACTTGGAACAGGTAGGAGATGATGAGGCCTATCTGCGTTTTGCCCTGGAAGCGTCGGAATACGGTCATTACGTGGTCAAGCTTATCCACTTGGGGCGCCTGGAAGAGGCAAAAGCCTTTCTGGACACCCATCAGCTGACCACTGGCGAGAAGGAGTCTGTGGTTTATGCCCTCTATGAAGAAGGACATGTGGAGGAGGCGTTCACCTTAGCCGAGGATCTGATGTCCGCCCAGGACGCTTCGTTCACTTGGTTTTCTTGGTTGGCCGATCGAGCCGAAACTGCAGGGCGAAAGGAGTTGGCCTTGCGGGCAGTGGAACAGGCCTTTCGCCGTTCGCCCAGCCTGACTTCGTATTACCGTGCCCGGGACTTAGCCGGCGCGGATTGGCCCCGGGTGCGCGAGGAGTTGTTGGCTTTTCTCCGCACAGAACGTGAGGCCGGCATTGATGTGTTCATAGCGGAGGAATTGTGGGACGATGTTCTGCGTGCTCTTGAGGAGGGGTACGTGGATTACAGCACCTTACGGCGGGTTGTAGATGCCCTCATCCCCCATCGACCGGAAGCTGCCGCGCGTATTGCCCAGGAACAAGCGGAGCGTATTATGGACGCGGGGCTCTCAAAAGCGTATCCTCAAGCGGTGGAGTGGTTACAGCGGATGAGACAGGTATACCACCTCATGGGCCGGGACTCGGAATGGCAGGCCTATCTGGAGAGCCTCATTCAGAAGCACCGGCGCAAATACACCCTTCGGCCCTTGTTGGAGGAACTACGTTGATAACCAATCTGCCCCCCATGCCCCGATGATGGACAACAGGCCATAACGAATTCCAGCACTCAAACCAAAGGAGCCGAACGATGCTTCAGCCACCCTCACTTTCCTTGGCCGTGGAGGAGGAGTATCAGTGGATTGACCCCCCAACAGG
>JAADDB010000072.1 GCA_013154135.1 Chloroflexota bacterium | reverse complement strand
CGCCCACCACGCACACAAAACAGTTTTCTCCGGGGAAGAAATCACCAAACTCCTATCTCAAAGACGGATCCCTTTCCCTTGAATGAGATTCAACTGATTGACGGATAAAGCTCGGTTGTACCTTGGCGGCGGATGGAGCCGCACTTCGACGAAACGTCGGCGTTTTCGCCCCGTGCCAAGAAAGAGGTTTATGTGGTTGGCGGATGGGCGAAGTCCGCACAGTTCTCCCGGGAAAGAAATCACCAAACTCCTATCTCAAAGACGGATCCCTTCCCCTTGAATGAGATTCAACTGATTGCCGGACAAAGCTCCGGAATACCTTGGCGGCGGACGGGTCCGCTCCTTGGCCGGGCACCGAAGTTCTCGCCCCGTGCATGGAAAGAGTTTTTGGTGTGTGTCGGCCGGGCTTCGCCCGGCCGACACACACCAAAAACGGTCTGAGATGAGGAAAAGGGGGAACCTATCCCTTTCCCACTCTTTCAAGTTGCCACGTCTTGTCTAACGTCCAACGATAGCTCAGCTGTAAAACTTCGTCGTATCTTGGCGGCGGACGGGTCCGCACCTTGGCAGGATGCCGAGGTGCTCGCCCCGTGCCAGGAGAGAGTTTTGTGTGGTGGGCGGGCTTCGCCCGGCCGGCACCCACCAAAAACAGTCTGAGATGGGGAAAAAGGGAGACCTTTCCCTTTTCCACGCTTTCAAGTTGCCACGTTTTGTCCAACTTCCAATTATAGCTCGGCCGCGGACGGGGCCAGGGTCTAACGAGTAATGAGTAACGATTGACGATTAAAGGGCCGAATGCCGGGTTGGCCCTTCGATGCCCGGCTGGCGAGAGGAAGTCCCCATCGGCGGCGGGCGGGGCCGCACCTCCGCGGGAATCCGACATCCTCGCCCCGTGCCAGAAAAGGGTTTTTGGTGATGGCAGGCAAGCCCGTCCGCCTCCCACACAAAACAGTTCGCCCGGGGAAGAAATCAACCGGGACCCATCAGCCGAGCACAACCAACACCGCGCCCTGTTCCACGCTGTCGCCCGGGGAGACCCGCACTTCCCGCACGATGCCGGCCTGAGGGGCCCGGATCTCGTTCTCCATCTTCATGGCCTCCAAAATGACCAATGGCTGATCCGCGCGCACGTGTTGCCCCACTTCCACTTCCACTTTGACAATGAGCCCGGGGATGGGCGCTTTCACGTGCATGTCCCCAACAGGCGCCGCGGGCTTGCTCCGACCGGCCAACAAGCGCCGACGCCGCTCATCCTCCACCTGCACGTTGTACAACACCCCACCCAAGAGCACCCGATATCCTTTCTCCCCCCTCTCGACCATGAGCTCATACGAGGCATGGTCCATCAGCAGGGAGTACAGGTCCTCGTGCACTTGCACCAAATCCGCGTGCACAGGTTGGCCGGCCAAGAGGACACGGCCATCCTCCAAGATCTCCACCTCGAACTCTTCACCGTCCACCTGCACAAAATACTTCATGGTCGTACAGCCTCCAAACGGGCTGCCCAGCGCCAGGGAGAGGGAAGCCGGCGATGGGGTTTCAAACGAATGGCGGTCCGGCGTTCCCGCTCCCGCTGGATGAGGGCCGCGGCCACGGCCACAACCTGGGGCTCGCGCGGAAGTGTGTTCGGCTCTGCGAACAGGCGCTCCACGAAGCGCGTGTCCAGGCGGCCGGCAATGAACGCGTCGTTGTGCATTACCTGAATGTGGAAGGGGATGCTCGTCCTCACGCCGCCGATGCGATACTCCTCCAAAGCCCGACGCATGCGCAGGATGGCCTCTTCCCGGGTCTCCCCCCAGACGATCAGCTTGGCCACCATGGGATCGTAGTGAAGACTCACCTCCATCCCCCCGTACAGGCTGGAGTCCACTCGGACGCCCGGGCCCGAGGGCTCGTGCAGATAGGTCACCTTACCCCCGGTGGGGAGGAAGTTGTTGAACGGGTCCTCCGCGGTGATGCGACATTCAATGGCCCACCCCTTCATGCGAATGTCCTCTTGACGCCAGCGCAGCGTGCGTCCTGCGGCAACGAAGAGTTGTTCCTTGACGATGTCCACCCCGGTCACCATCTCCGTCACGGGGTGTTCGACTTGCAAGCGGGTGTTCATCTCCAGGAAGTAGAAGTTGCCATCCGGCCCTAAGAGGAACTCCACGGTCCCCGCGTTCGTGTACCCGACGGCTTGGGCCGCGCGCACGGCTACCTCTCCCATGCGACGCCGCAGGTCCGAATCCACCGCGGTGGATGGCGCTTCCTCGAGGAGTTTTTGGTGCCGGCGCTGGATGGAACATTCCCGCTCGCCCAGGTGAATGACGTGGCCGTGTTCGTCGGCCAGGATCTGGATTTCCACGTGACGCGCGGGGTGGATGAGCTTTTCCAGGTAGACCCGGTCATCCCCGAACGCGGCCTTTGCCTCTCGACGGGCTGCAGCCAGGGCTCGAGGCAACTCCTCCGGGGAGTGGACGGTGCGCATGCCCTTGCCACCCCCGCCGGCCGCGGCTTTCACCAGGATGGGGTATCCCAAAGTCTCCGCGGCGGCCAAGGCCTCCTCATCCGTGATGCCCTCCGCGGTTCCGGGGACCACGGGCACACCCGCGGCCATCATGGTCCTGCGGGCCTGAACCTTATCCCCCATGGCCCGAATCGCCTCCGGAGGTGGGCCGATGAAGGTGATGCCCGCGTCCCGGCAGGCTTGGGCAAAGTCGGCGTTCTCGGCCAGGAACCCGTAACCGGGGTGAATCGCGTCCGCGCCCGCTTCCTTAGCCACCTGGATGATGCGGTCCATGCGCAGGTAGGACTCGGTGGCAGGGGCCGGGCCAATGTAGTAGGCCTCATCCGCGTAGCGCACGTGGAGGGCCAACCGGTCCGGTTCCGAGTACACCGCGACGGTGGGAATACCCAACTCCTGACAGGCCCGTATAATCCGGACCGCGATTTCACCACGGTTGGCAACCAGGACTTTTCGGAACATCTTCGCACCTTGGTGGGATGGAGTAACAAATGACCATAGGTCGGCCAGCCCTCTTACGCGTTACGATCCGGCTCGACCTGGACTTCCAGATCCCTTCCCAATACACAAGAACCCCCAGAAGCTGGGGGTTCTTGTCTGTATTCGCTCACATGTGAACAAGCCGGGAATTATGAGATCTGCTCCAACGCACTGTACCCAGGCCCTTCGGTGAAGAACTTGCGGTTCAGCTCGATGTCCTCAATGTACTCCTCAGGGACGTCCTCTTCAGGGAAGATGGCATCCACAGGGCACTCAGGCACACAAGCACCGCAGTCGATGCAGGTATCCGGGTCAATGTAGTAAAGCGGCCATTCGTCCTCGGGGAAGCCCGGTACGATACACTCGACCGGACATACCTCCATGCATGCACCATCGCGAATACAAAGACGGGTAATAACGTGCGTCATGGGTTTCCCTCCTTCTCCAAGAAATCTTCCAGCTGGACCTCACTTGGGCGGTCCAACACAACCACACGTAAGACAGATCGATTGTAGGGGAAAGCATGGGAAATGTCAAGCCTCTTTCATCATGACGCGCTCCCATGCAAAACCAAATTCCGCGCCGATCAAGAGTACCAAACCGCTCAAATATATCCAAAAGAGAAACGCGACCAACGTGGCCAAGGTGCCGTACACCAGACCATACCGGGCAAAGTGTCGCAAGTACAGGGCAAATCCCACTTTTGCCCCATTCCATCCCAAACCCGCGACAACCGCGCCGGCCCACACGGCGGGCCACGGAGGACGCCGATGGGGCAAATAGCGGTACAGGAGCGCGTAGAGGAAAACATCCATGCCCAGGGAGACCAACGTGGGCACATATTGCCACCACCGCAGGAGCCACACATGGTCCAAGGGGAGGAGGAAAGCGATCACCTGGGGCAGGATGCTCAAGATGCTCCCCACGATGATGGAAATGATGAACAACAGGAGAACACCCGTCACCAGAAGAAGGGAGATCAGCCGGTGCTCCCAAAACGCGCGACCCGCTTCCCCGCCCCATACCCGGTCCAGGGACTGGATAATGGCCGCGAACAATCCCGACGCGGACCAAATCAACCCCACCGCGGCAATGGCGTTCAAAGAACCGCGCGCGGCCACCACATATTCAATGTTCTCCACCACCAGGTCGGGGACCAGGGGGGAAATCGTCCGGAGCAAAGTCAAAACCGTCTGCTGCGCCGTCGCGGTTGTCACCCAACGGCTCAGAAAGCTGACCAGGAGAAGGAGTAAGGGGAACAAGGAGAGAAGGCTGTAATAAGCCAAAGCCGCGGCGCGCTGCCCGGTCTCCAACGTACTGTACAGCGTTATCGTCATCCGCAACGTGCGGCCCAACCGTCGGAGGATGGAGCCCCACGTCTGGCGTTTTACACCGTTTGCCATTGTCGCGTCACGTGAGCCTTACGGATGGCGTCCAGGACTTCCTGGTTGTGTAAGCCATCCTCGAAGGTGGCTGCGGGGGCTAACCAGGAGAGATCGTGGTCCCGAATGGCGTGGGCCAACGCCTCGGCCAGGTGGACAGTGGCGATGGCGAACGGGTTATCCCCCAACTCGGAAGGATGGGCCGGGTGTCTATCGGGTTGGGTGAAGTTGTGCATGGGCCCCGATTCATCATACCTCTGTCCCCACAGGCGGGTCTCCTCATCCACCAGAATGAACCCCTCACTGCCGAAGGCGACCATGTGCTGCTCGTTGTTGCCCACCGCGACCACGCTTGTACTCGCCTCCGCGTACCCGTCGTGAGCAAAACGGGCGAGGAAAGCCGCGTACTCATCCGCGGTGACGGGGCGTGCTTTCCCGGTGGCCGGGTCTCGACGTTCCTTGAAAAACGTGGCCAGCGTGCCGGTCACCTCCGTGATCTCCCCGAACCACCAGCGCATGGTGTCGATCATGTGGGACCCCAGCGCGGCCAGGACGCCTCCGCCCTGGGCCGCGTCGAACCACCAATTCCACGGCCGCTCCGGTGTCCGACGTGAGCCGGAACGAAAAGTGTAAGTGAGGTGGTACAACTCGCCGATGTACCCTTCGCGGATGAGGTCATGCCCCTTCTGCCAGGTGGGGAGGAAACGGAGCTCATGGTCGATGAGGGCAATCCGGTCTGAAGCCAGGGCTGCTTGCCACATTTCCCGAGCTTCTTGAGCGTTCAGCGCGGTGGGCTTTTCGCAGAGGACGTGTTTGCCCGCTTGAAGGGCAGCAATGGACATCTCCTTGTGCCACACCGGTGGGGTGACAATGCTGACCAGGTCCACTTGGGGGAGGTCGAGGAGCATGCGGTAATCGGTGAACGCGTGGGGGATGGCGTATTGGGCCGCGATGCGCTGGACCTTATCCTGGGTCCGGCCCACAATGGCCACCACCTCCCATCCGGTGGCCCGAAAGGCCGGGATCTGGACACGAGCGCCCCATCCTACTCCAATAATCCCCACTCGCGGTTTCCGTTCCATGTGGTTCTCCGTAAATGGACCATGGGCGATCGTGAATCGACGTGCGGATGGACGGACAAACCCGTCCCTTGCTCGTTAACCCCACAGAAAAACAAGTGGGCGGTAGAGGACTCGAACCTCTGACCTCCTCCTTGTAAGGGAGGCGCTCTAACCAGCTGAGCTAACCGCCCACGATGCCGAACATCCGGGCTCGATTATACCGAACGCGCGGAGGGGGTGTCAAACATCCACTCCATCCCGTCCTTGGTCCGGGCCCAGGACAAGACGGCCTTGTCCACCTCCTTCGTCAGGGCCTACCCAGCCCATGGCCTCCAATTCCTCGATCAACTGCTGGGCCCGCTTGAAACTGATGCGCAACCTGCGCTGAAGGAAGGACGCGGACACCCGCTCCTGGCCCCGGATGAGCTCGATGGCCTGCTCTATGAGGGGTTTTTCCCCTTCCAGTTCGATGTGCGCCCAGGGCACGGAGGGGCCTTCCGGCTCCCCGCCATGGGCCAACCACCATTGGACCACCCGCTCAATCTCCTCGTCGGATACATACGCACCCTGAAGCCGGATCGGACTGGGCCGATCCGGGGGGTGGAAGAGGGCATCGCCGCGGCCCAGAAGGGCTTCCGCGCCCGGGGCATCCAGGATAACGCGAGAATCCACCTGGGAAGCCACGGCAAAGGCCAGACGCGCGGGGAAGTTCGCCTTGATGAGCCCGGTGATCACATCCACACTGGGACGCTGGGTGGCCACTACCAGGTGAATCCCCGTGGCCCGAGCCATCTGCGCCAGACGAGCCAACATGTACTCCACCTCCCCCTTGGTGGCCAACATAATGTCCGCCAACTCATCCACGACCACCGCGATGTAGGGCAAGGTGGGCTTCTTGTTCGCCCGCGCCCACATGTTGTACCCGTCGATGTTGCGCACTTTGGCCCGCCGGAACATGCGATATCGGTCGTCCATCTGCAGGGTCACCCAGGTGAGCGCGCGGAGCACATCATCCACCTCTGTCACCACCCGCCCCAACAGGTGGGGAATCCCGTTGAACACGGAGAGTTCCACCCGTTTGGGATCGATGAGGAGAAGGCGTAAGTCGTGGGGCGTGTTGCGCATCAGCCAGGTGACCAACATGGAGGCAATGGCCACAGATTTGCCCGATCCCGTGGCGCCGGCGATGAGCAAGTGGGGCAACTTGGTCAGATCGGACACCACAGGATGCCCGGTCACATCCCGGCCCAGGGCCAAGGCCAAAGGACTCCGAATGCGTTGGAAGGCCTCGGTGCGCAAAAGCCCCCCCAAACGGACCACCGCTATTTGCTTGTTCGGGACTTCGATGCCCACGTAAGGTTTGCCCGGGACGGGCGCTTCGATGCGCAAAGGACTGGCCGCCAAGACCAAGGCCAGGTCTTCCTGATGGGCGAGGATCTGGCGCACGGAGATCCGGCGCACTTTGCCCCCCCGCTTGATACTCAAGGGCTGGACGCAGAATTGGGTCACGGCCGGCCCCTGGTTGATCTCCACGATCCGCACGGGGACCCGAAAGCCTTCCAGGGTGCGCCGGATCAGGTCGGCCTGACGCCGCACGTCCTGGCTTAAGCCCTCACCGTATTCGTCCATCTCCAGGAGGGAGAGGGGCGGCAGGCCGTAATCCGTCTCGATGGTCGGTTGAGGGGGCGTGGAGGACGAGGGACGGGCCAGATGGCGGTGAAGTCGGACCAGTTGTTGCCGGGCTTCACGCCGCGCGCGGGACCAAAGGCTGGGACTCTGCACGCGCGGTCGGCTGGGCAAATGCCAGCCCAGCCAGGGGCCTATTTGGGCGCGAATCCACACCCACCATTCCCAAAACACCTGCCGATCCAACGTCCAGGGGAGAAAGCGGAGCACCAGGTACAGACTGGCCAACACCCATATCCAGGCCACCCCTCGCGCGGCCGACACGCCGAGAACGCGGGTCAAAACCCAGGCCGTGGCCCACGCGATCCAACCGGCCTTGGTGTCCTGGGAGTACAGGCTTACCAGGACCGCGCTGCCCCACAGGAGGAGTTCCAGACCGAGAAGCCAACGGGGGTCCTGTTCGCGCAGAGCGGTGAGGAGAGTGGGCTGCCAGGCAAAAACCGCGAGGAGGAGGCTCAAGGGCCAGGCGCCCCATCCCCACAAGGAAGCCCAACGTTGCCAAAGGCCATCCCCAACCGAGCCGGGGAGTAAGGCAATGACCCCGAGGAGAAGCGGCAGAAGGAGTACCCATCGGAGGGAGAGGAGAACCTGGGTAGGAGGCCGGCGGGACTTTTTCAGCGCGCGCGCCCATGCCTTCCCGCGCGCGAGCACGCGCGGAATGAGGGAGTCCTGTCGCCTGGTATGCGGGCGTCTTTGTCGCTTCAATGGATTCCCGCCTCACTCACAACATCATGACGGCGTCTGTACCTCCTCCAGCACAAGGGCCAAACGCCGGCTCTTTCCGTTCACTTCCTTCACTCGCACCCGTACCCGATCCCCTTCCTGGGCCACCTCCTGGGGGGCGGGCCACCCACGCACGCTCAAATCAGACACGTGGATGAGCCCTTCCAATCCCTCTTCCACCCGCACGAAAATGCCAAAGTGGACAACGTGGGTAACCGTCCCCTCCAGCTCATCGCCCACATGATAGCGTTCTTCCACCCCTTCCCACGGGTCGGGTTGAAGGCGCTTGATGCTCAACGCGATCTTGCGCTGAGTGGGCTTCAGGCCCAGCACGTAAACCCGAACCTTGTCCCCGGGGCGGACCACATCGGCCGTGTTTTCCACCCGGGACCAGGAGAGCTCGGAGATGTGGACCAATCCTTCCACACCGCCGATGTCCACGAAGGCCCCGTAGGGGGCCAGGCGTGTGACCGTCCCTTCTAGGATATCACCGGGTTGGATGGTTTGCCAAAGGCGAAGGGCTCGTTCGTCTTCCAGGGCCGCGCGTTCCGAGAGGATTAAGCGTCCTCGCTCCCGGTCGATTTCGATGATGCGAAGGCGAAGGATTTGGCCGATCTTCTCGCTGAGCACACGCAGTCGTTCTTCGATGTCCGGCAGACGGGGCAAGTTCAGCATGTGGGATGTGGGAACAAATCCTTGGATGGAGTAGTAGGCGACCAACACGCCGCCCTTGTTGCACCCGTTGACGGGCAGGTTGAGGATGCGGTGGTTCCGCATGTCATCCTCAGCCCGATCCCAATCTTCGGGGTTGCCCTGCTGCCAAGGGAGGTCACGGGATCGGGAACGAGACGGGCTCAAGCGAGGTGGGGATGTTTTCGGCCGTTCCGACGGGAGGGGTGAAGACGCGGGGTGAGCGAACTCTCCTTGACTCATCAGTGCTTCCCAGTAGGACTCATCGGGCTGCCAGGGGAATTCAGAACTTTTGTACATCGCGGTCTCCTCCTCAGCATTCCTGGTGTGGCGTTAGCTTTTTTCTCGGGATACACCATCTATTATACGCGAATATATCCCCAAATGTCAAGGGCTGTGAAACATTCTTTTCAAATTTTCAGGTACTCATTTGATTGCCCGACATATCATCTGGACTTTGGACAAACACCCCTGGCTGGCGAACAGGAGTAAAAGAGTAACGAGTAACGATTAACGATTAAAGGGGGAATGTCAGAATGGTCCTTTGATATCGGGCTAGAGAAAGAACGTCACCATTGGCGGCGGACGGGTCCGTACCTTGGCGGGGCAACGACGTTCTCGCCCCGTGCATAGAAAGAGTTTTGTGTGCGTGGTGGGCGGGCTTCGCCCGCCCACCACGCACACAAAACAATTCTCTCCGGGGGAGAAAACAACAAACTCCTACCTCAAAAACGGATCCCTTCCCCTCCGGAGTACCTTGGCGGCGGACGGGTCCGAGCCTTGGCGGGGCACCGGCGTCCTTGCCCCGTGCCTGGAGAGAGTTTTGCGTGTGTGCGGGCCGGGCGAAGCCCGGCCCGCACACACGCAAAACGGTTCCTCAGGGAAAAAATTCAACAAACTTCTATCTCAAAAACGCCCTTCTTCCTGTTGAATGACATTCATCTCGGCGGCGGACGGGTCCG
>JAADDB010000013.1 GCA_013154135.1 Chloroflexota bacterium | reverse complement strand
CGCCCCTACAGCTCGTGAACGGCGATGTGTGGTCATGTGTGATCGCCCGGGGCTGAACCCCCGGGCTAAATGGGGAGAAGCCCCTGCGGGGGCTCTATATGGACGCATGACCGGCCGAGCATCGCCACAGCCGGCCTATGATGGCCTCCCGCCCCTCTTACTCGTTACTCGTTATGCGTTAGAACTTCACCTATCTCGGCCAACCTGGCCCTTCCGCCAACCCCCTCTTAATCGTTACTCATTAATCGTCAATCGTTACTCTCCCCTCCATTCTACCACGGCCTGGCCGGGACATTCCACTCCCGCGGGGATCCGGAGATCCCCCACAAGGGTGGTGTGGACGTGTGGCCCGAGTTTTTGCCACACCCGGACGCCGGTGCGCGCGTACAAGCTGAATCCCGTCCCATGCCAGGGTGTGACATCCACCCGGATTCGTTCCCCGTCGTTCAGCACGTGAATAAGCCCGCTGTGCCACTGGGTGTACACACGCTCCTGACCTTGACCCTGGGTCCACACATAACCCAAGCGCACTTGGGGGCCCGGCAGCGGTCCCAAGGGCACACGAGCCAGGGCCACCTCCGCGAAACCGTCGGGAGGGGAACAACCGGCCGCGTGAGCCCAGAGCCATTCCTTCGGCAACGTTCGCCCCCAGCAGTGATGCAAAGCCCCTCGTCCTTCCCCCGTCCACTCCCTTTCGGCCCACTCCAGATGGCCGGTGAAGCGCACCGCGGGGTAGCTGACCCATCGGAACCCCCATGGCAGTCGGGCCAGGAAGCCTCCGGGCAGGGGGGACACGGTCGGTCCTACGGACTCCAGGTCAAGGTCCCAGCGCAATCCCCCTGCCTGCCCCCAGGTTCGTGTGCGCGTTAAGTGGGTCTCACCAAGACGTACCTGTTCGGGGGCCGCGTGCAAAATCCCCTCCTCCTGATCCACCATCGGCCGGAAGACCCCTTGCACGGTAAGGATGCGACGGGCCTTCTGGCCTTTTCTCAGCCAGATGATGAGGAAGGAAAGGGGCAGCGCGCGGACATAAAGGCGCCAACACTCAACGCGCGAGTCTTTGGGCTCCCACATGCTCCGGGACATCCTACGGGTTCAAGTAATCTTCCACCAGGGCCCAATTGGTGGCTTCCAACTCGAAGAGCCTTTCCCACACCTCGCGCTCCTCCGGGTCTTGCGCGCGGGCCAGGCGTTCCTCATACCAGGCCAGGGAGCGCCGGAGGAAGCGCTCCGCGAAGTGGAGACGCGCGTTTGAGTTCGGTTGTTTGCGGGCCTCCGCGATGAAACGGGGGTTGGGCAAGTGATCGGGAATGGGAACCCCCTCCTTTTTCAGCGCGTCGATGAGGATGTCGATCATCTCACGCGTGTTCTCGATGATCTGGTTGAACACCGTCTCGCACTCCGGCGGGTGACGTTCCTGACACCACATGCGGAAGACCGCCAGGTGCGTGCGTTTTTGGTCTAAGTTGGTGAGCAGATCTTGGACGAAGGTGGATGTTTCACGCATGATGTCCGCTCCTGTGTTCTGGGATGGCGATCAGCTGTTCTCCTGTGAGAAGGCCTTGTAGACCCTGTCGTGCTCGTTCCAGCGCGTGTTCGTACCACGCGGGTTCCGAGGGCATGAAGAGCTCCCGGAATTCCCGCAGAATGCGCTCGCGAACGTGGGGGTATTGGACGGGATATTGGACGCCATGGTGCTGTAGCTGGTTGTGTAACACAAGGGCCCGAAGGCTGCGCAAGGAGGCCGGGGTGCTGTTCCCAAAGGTGCCGAATTCCAGGGAAGTCACACACGGTTCTTTCCCCGGGTGTTGTTCCTGAGCCCGGCGGTAAACATAGCTGCCCAGACTCCCCTGGGTTTGGTAAAATTCCCCGCCCGAGGTTTTGACCACACGCGGGTACGCGTAGCGTGTCCTGAGCGTCTCCAAACTTCGACGGTCCTCGTGGGGGAAGATGATCAACATCTCGTGGCGGGGACCGTAGCCGGTGTGGATGTCAATGTGGACCAAGTGCTCGTAATTCGACAGGAGCGTGTCCAACCCCTCCATGAAAGCCCGCGTTTCCGGTTGGACTTTGTCTCCGCCATACAGGAGTCCCTTGGGGTCCGAGTACTGGCCGAGCATCGTCGCGTTCCGCAGGGATTTCAGCCCTGTGCCCAGGAGAACGCGAAGAACACGAGCCCAAAAGAGGGACATGTCCGTCGGCGAAACCGGGCGATCCGGCGCGAGGAAAGGCCGCAGGCGTTGGTAATCGGGATTGAATTCCGGGTCAAACGCGGCCGGATCTGTCAGGAAATTGCGGTTCAAGTCCACATGCTGGGCATTGGTGCGTTGCATGTGCTCCATTCCCCATGGGTTGACCATGGGCACAATGGCCACTCCCACCGTCCGTTCGTCCAGCCGGGGGAGGAATTCCCGCACGAACACGTCCAAGACGCCCAGCCCCACATACCCCTCGATGCCGTGGACTCCTGCTGTGAGCAGGAGGGCCGTGCGGGGAGTGTGAGTGGCGGGGGCGTACAACCACTCCTGCGCGTGTTGAGAGGTCACCGGATAGCGCCAAACGTCCACGTGCGTCCGGAGCTCGGACAGACGGTTTTGGATGGATGATATTTGCGCTTGGGCCTCTGCAAAGGTCTTCGGAAATCGCATCATACCCCGCCGTCTCTATGGTCACTCCTGACTTGCACTCATAAACACTCTTCCGGCACGGAGCGAGGACGCCGGCATCCCGCCCAGGGGTGGTCCCGTCCGCCCCCGAAGGGGACTTTTTCTCGCCAGCCCGGCATCGAAAAGCCTGTCCCCCAATCAACCCCTTAATCGTTCATCGTTACTCTTTATTCCACGGCCGAGGTGCGGCTGAATCTCGTTCGCCAGCCAGGATCTTTTGTCCACACTCCAGTCGTTTATCAGGGGCATTGTAGCATGGGGAGATGGATGGACAAAAGCGTGGGGATTCACCGGGCATTCCCGGGACGTTCGGCAAGTCTTTTGTGCGCGGGGGCCGTCGCCCACAAAACCGCTCTCCAGGCCTCTCGAATTCGGTGTGGGTGGAAATCAGGGGATTTTTGACAAGATACACAGGCCTTCCTATAATGGGACCACCTTGTCCCCCTCAATGCACTACCGCAGTTTGAATCCAGGAAGGAGGAGCTGTCATGCGGCGCACGAAGTGGTTTTCATTGTTTGCACTTCTCTTAGTCGTCTCCATGGTCCTAGCTGCCTGTCCTCAACCGACCCCTGAGAAGGTCGTTGAGACGGTGGTGGTGACCAAGGAGGTGGAGAAGGTCGTTACCAAAGAGGTGGTCGTCACCAAAGAGGTGGAAAAAGAAGACCAGCTCGACAAGTGGATGGCCAAAGGCAAAATCGTGGTCTCCACCGACCCCAACTACCCGCCCCAATCCTTCATCAACGACAAAGGGGAATTGGACGGGTTCGATGTCGAGGTGGCTAAGGAAGTGGCCAAGCGCCTCGGCCTGGAATTGGAATTCGTCACCCCGGATTGGGACCTGATTACCGCGGGGAACTGGGGTGGCCGCTGGGACATCAGCATCGGGTCCATGACCATCACCAAGGACCGGATGGAGCGGCTGTACTTCACGGCCCCCTATTACTACACTCCCGCCCAGTTCGCGGTCCACAAGGACAGCAAGGCCGCGACGTATGAGGACTTGAACGGCAAGAAGATCGGCGTGGGCACCGCGACCACGTACGAGGATTACCTGAACGGCGTTCTCGACCTGGTGGGCGAGGAAATCCTGGTCCCGCCGCCGCAGAACGTGGAGGTCGTGCCCTACTCCACCGACGCGGAGGCTGTGCAGGACCTGTCCTTGGGCGATGGTGTGCGCCTGGACGCGGTGTTGACCTCCCTGACCGTGGTGGAGAACGCGATCAAGCAAGGGATGCCCATCAAGAAGTTGGGTGACCCCGTCTACTACGAAGACCTGGCCTTTGCTCTGGACAAGTCCGCAGGCCCGGCCGACAAGGCGTTGGCCAAGCTGAACGAGATTATCGCGGGCATGCACGCGGATGGCACCCTGTCCGCCCTCTCCATGAAATGGTTCGGCGTGGACTTGACCAAGAAGGTCGCGCCCAAGGCCATGAAGGAAGCGGGCATGGAACAACCCAGCGGGGGCGAGGCTGCAGGCATCCCCGCGCCCAACCCGGATGCCAAGAGCCTGCTGCGGGGCGTGGAAAAGGTGGATGACTACACCGTCCGCCTCTACCTGAACCGACCCAACGCGTCCCTCATCAACACCTTGGGCATGAACAACTTCGCCATGATGTCCCCGGCCGCGATCGAGAAATACGGGCCGGACATCTTCAAGCACCCGGTGGGCACGGGCCCCTTCAAGTTCGTGGAATGGATCTCCAACGACAAGATCACCCTGGAGCGCTATGATGACTACTGGGGTGACAAGGCCAAGATCAAGACCCTGGTCTTCCGCTCCATTCCCGACAACACGGCCCGGTTCCTGGAACTGCAGGCAGGCACCATCGACGGCATGGACAACCCCAACCCGGATGACATGCCCGTCGCGGAGAAAGATCCCAACCTCCAGGTGCTCCTGCGACCGGCCTTCAACGTGGGCTACCTGGGCATCAACCAGGCGCACAAGCCCTTCGATGATGTGCGCGTGCGTCGGGCCATTGCCCATGCCATCAACAAGCAGGCCATCGTAGACGCGTTCTACGCGGGCCTGGGCGAGCCGGCCAAGGAATTCATGCCGCCCAGCCTCTGGGGCTACAACCCGGACATCGAGGATTACGCCTACGATCCCGCAAAGGCCAAGGAACTCCTGGCCGAAGCCGGCTATCCCGATGGGTTCGAGACCACCCTGTGGGTGATGCCCGTGCCGCGGCCTTACTTCCCGCAGCCGCAGCAGGTGGGCGAGGCCATCCAGCAGATGCTCGCGGACGTGGGCATCCGGGCCAAGATCGTGACCAAGGACTGGGGCACTTACCTGGACGAGGTCTCCGCGGGCAAGGCCGACCTGTTCATGCTGGGCTGGACGGGTGATAACGGTGACCCGGACAACTTCCTGTGCGTGTTCTTCTGCGGTGGCGACAACTCCTTTGCGCAGGGGCCGCCGGATGAGGAACTGCACCAATTGCTCCTCAAGGCCCAGTCCGAGACGGATCAGGCCAAGCGCGAGGAGATGTACAAGCAGGCCAACGCGATGATTCACGAGATCGTGCCGGGCGTGCCCGTCGTGCACACCAAGGTGCCTCTCTTCTTCAAGAAGACCATCAAGAACTACATCCCCAGCCCCATGAGCATTGCTCGCTGGGATCTGGTGGAGAACGAAGAGGGCGATACCGTCATCTTCGGCCGCGGCGGCGATTCTGTGAAACTCGATCCCTCCGACGCGACCGACGGCGAGAGCTTGAAGGTGACGGCCCAGATCCTGGAAGGCCTGGTCAAATACAAGCCGGGCACCACCATCCCCGAACCGGGCCTGGCCGAGTCTTGGGAGGCGTCGGATGACGGGCTGGTGTGGACCTTCCACCTGCGCAAGGGCGTGAAGTTCCACGACGGCACCGACTTCAACGCGGACGCGGTCGTGTACAACTTCGAGCGCTGGTGGGATCCGGAGCACCCGGCCCACTTCCCCGACTGGGCCTTTGATTACTGGGCCTACATGTTCGGCGGATTCAAGGGCGAGTGATGAAGATCCAGGGGGACGGGGGCCAGCCTCCGTCCCCCTCTGTTCTCCGGCGGTGAGGAAAGTGGCGTGGGTGAAGCGTGAGGCATAAGGAGCGTGGGTATGAACGGTGAACGCGTGGGTGCTGTGACGTTCAAGGGACATCCCTTGACAGTTCTGGGTGAGCCGGTGAAGGTGGGAGATAAAGCTCCCGAGTTTACGGTGATCGATAACGACCTGAACGTGCGTTGCCTGCGCGATTACGCGGGCAAGGTCAAGCTCATCGCGGCCGTGCCTTCCCTGGATACGGGCGTGTGCGACGCGGAGACCCGACGCTGGAATCAGGTGGCCAGTGAGTTGAGCGATGACGTGGTCATTCTCACCATCAGCGCGGATCTGCCCTTCGCTCAAAAGCGATGGTGCGGCGCGGCCGGCGTGGACCGGGTCATCACCCTGTCCGACCACCGGGATATGTCCTTTGCCCTGTCTTATGGCACGTATGTGAAGGAACTGCGCCTGGAACAACGGGCTGTGTTCATCATCGACAAAGAGGATGTTATCCGATATGTGGAATATGTGCCGGAGATCGCCCAGCATCCGGATTATGAGGCGGCCCTTGAGACGCTACGTGAGGTGTTGAAAGGGTAAGCCCGGTCTCCGATATCCTTGGGTGGATGCCGGTGTAAACTTTCGGACTTTGGGGAGGTTCCATGCTCCGTTACATTGCCCAGCGTTTGTTCATGCTCATTCCCGTGCTCATCGGGATTTCCATCATCACCTTCGTGATGGTACGCCTGATCCCCGGGGATCCGGCTCGCATTATGGCCGGCGAACGCGCGACCGAAGAGCAGGTACAGCGGGTGCGGCAGATGTGGGGGCTGGATAAGCCCATCCACGAGCAATATATCATTTACATGAAGAATTTGTTGCATGGCAATTTGGGGCGTTCTCTCAAACGTAACGAAACTGTTGTGCAAGAGCTCCGTTGGGCCCTTCCCACGACCATTGAGTTGTCCTTTGCAGCCATGTTCTTCGCGGTGTTGATAGGTATCCCCGCGGGGATCCTCGCGGCATACCGCCAGAATTCCTGGTGGGATCTGGCCGTGATGGTGGGAAGTATGGTGGGCATTTCCATGCCGGTGTTTTGGTTGGGCTTGTTGTTGATTTATGTGTTCGCACTCAAGCTGGGCGTAATGCCCCCGTCCGGCCGCTTGAGTGTGGGGGTGAAGATCACGCCTATCACGGGAATGTACACGGTCGATGCTCTGTTGACGGGCAATTGGCGGGGGTTTTTGGACGCGGTACATCATCTGATCATGCCCGCGGTGGCCGTGGGCACCATCCCCATGGCCATCATCGCACGCATGACCCGAAGTAGCCTGCTGGAGGTGCTCCGTCAGGATTACATTCGCACGGCTCGGGCCAAGGGGCTGAACGAGCGCACTGTCATTTTCCGCCATGCCCTGAAGAACGCGTTTTTACCTGTGGTCACTATCATTGGCTTGCAGTTGGGGACGCTTTTGGTTGGGGCCATTCTTACAGAAAGTATTTTCGCCCTCCCCGGTATGGGCCGTCTGATAGTGGATCGGATTCTCTCCCGGGATTACCCGGTGGTTCAAGGCGCGGTTCTGGTGTTCGCGACGACGTTTGTCTTCATCAACTTGCTGGTGGATATTTCATATGCTTATCTGGACCCACGTATTCGCTATCAGTAGATGCGGGTCCTTGGGAATGAGCGAGAGGCCATGAACGAACTCCCTGTTGCAGAACTCGAATCCGAACTGCCTCCTCATGTGGGGTATTTTGCAGATGTGTGGCGACGGTTACGCCGGAACAAGCTGGCGGTGACCGGAATGGTGCTCCTGGCCGGCTTTTTCATCATGGCGCTGTTCGCGGACAATTATCTCCTCGTCGCCCCCCGGACCCTCTTCCAGGTGGATGTGTCCAAGACCGGTGCGAATCCCGTGGCCTTTGTCAAACAGTGGCACACGCTGACGAAGGAGCAAACGCATCCCTTGCTCGCCCCATATGACCCGTATAAGCAGAATTTGGTCCTGCGCAAGGCGCCCCCTTCCCGCGAGCATCCCCTGGGCATGGATGAGGTGGGCCGGGATATGTTGAGCCGCATTATTTACGGTTCTCGGGTTTCTTTGGAGGTGGGGTTTCTCTCGGTGATCGGGGCGATCTTGTTGGGGGTGCTCATTGGCGCCACTTCCGGGTACGCGGGCGGATGGGTGGATAATGTGGTGATGCGGTTGATGGATATTCTGCTCGCTTTCCCCAGCTTGTTGTTGGCCCTGGCGATTGTGACGATTTTGGGCCCCGGTTTGTTGAACATGCTCTACGCGATCGCGATTGTTTCCATTCCCACGTATGCTCGACTGGTCCGGGCTTCGGTGTTGGCGGAGAAGGAAGCGGATTATGTGCTGGCCGCCCGCGCGACGGGAGATACCCATACCCGTATTTTGTTCCGCCACATTATGCCCAACGCGCTGACGCCCATCATTGTCCAGGGGACACTGGGCATCGGGACGGCTATTTTGGACGCGGCTGCGTTGGGTTTCTTGGGGCTGGGAGCTCAGCCCCCTACCCCTGAATGGGGAACCATGCTCAGCCGCGCTCAACAGGTGTTTTTCTCCGCTCCCCACATCGGTATTTTCCCCGGTTTGGCCATTATGTTGACGGTGTTGGGGTTCAATCTCCTGGGCGATGGCTTACGGGATGCCCTGGATCCTCGCCTGCGGATGTGAGGTCTTGGGCTGCACGAAGGAGTATGGGAAAACAGGTCTCCGCGACGATGGGGCCGAATTCCCGGCCCGACGCCGCTTTGGGACGAATGCCGGTCGCGTGGTTGGTGATGTAGGCCAGAGATCCGTACCCTATGCCCAGTTCCCGGGCCAGCCAGACCTCCGGACACAAGGTCATGCCCACCACGTCCGCCCCTGCCTGCCGGAACAGCCGAATTTCCGCCGCGGTCTCCAAGCGAGGTCCCTCGCTGCACGCGTAGACGCCCTCGGTGTGGACGGTGATCCCGTGTTGAGTCACGCTGTAGATCAGGGCTCGCCGCGGGCGCTCAGCGAAAGCCGGGCCGATCTGCCCCCACAGACTCTCCCGGGTGTCCCCTTCACAGTACGTGTCCACCCGTCCCCGGGTGAAGTCCACCACATCGGAGAGGACAACCAGGTCCCGCACGGCCCAATCCGGGTGCAAACTTCCCACGCCGTTCCAGGAGAGCATCCAACGAGTCCCCAGACGGTGGGCCGCCCACACGTTGGCCCGATGGTTGACAAAACGGGCGGATCGCTGGAGTCCCCCTTCGCCGTGTCGAGAGGTGAATCCTACGAGGCCAGAAGGCGTCTCCAGTACGGTGATCGGTGCAGCAAGGCCGTAGGGTGTCTTCAGGGTGATGCGGTCACGCACGCGCACGTACCGGCCTGGGTCTAGCCAGTAGGCCGCGGTGCCACCGATGATGATGACTTGAAGTGTGTACGCGTGTGTCATGGGTGGAACGATTAACAAGTAACGAGTAAAGACCGAGTTATGTTAACCAACTAGGACCGTTTCTGCAAGGCTCGATACAAACCTCGCACGGCCGAGAGCGTCGGCGCCCCACCGGAAGGTGTCCCCGTCCGCCGCCAGGTATTACCCCTCAATGAGTGTGGGCAGTTGGGGGTGTGGGAGGTCTTGGGAGGGTGAACGGGGCCACGTATAATGGGGGGAGAATACGGCCAAAGGAGGATGTGTGCATGAAGACGATTGGTCTACTCGGCGGCATGAGTTGGGAGAGCACGGCTCTGTACTACCGTTGGATCAACGAGATGGTACGGGACCGGCTGGGTGGACTGCACTCGGCCCGGGTTGCAATGATTAGTGTGGATTTCCAGGAGATCGAGGAGTTGCAACACCAAAACCGGTGGGATGAGGCCGGTGAGGTGTTGGGGAAGGCCGCGCGCCAGGTGGAGGCCGCGGGCGCGGATTTCCTGGTGTTGTGCACGAACAC
>JAADDB010000046.1 GCA_013154135.1 Chloroflexota bacterium | reverse complement strand
CGCGTACGAGAACACCGGTCAGGGGCCCGGCTACGATGTGACCATTACCGACACCTTGCCCGAGTACACGACCTACGAGGGGTGTGAGACGCCTGTGGGCACCTGCTCCCTGGAGGGGGATCAGGTCGTCTTCAACCTGGGCACGGTGGAGCCCAACACCCGGGGTGTGGTCACCCTCACCGTTCGCTTGGACGACGCGTTCCCGGTGGGGACCACGGATGTGGTCAACCGGGCTGTGATTAGCAACAGCTTGCCCGGCGACGATCCGGCCAACAACACCGCGGAGGATGTGACCCAAGTCCAGGCCGAAGCATCCCTCTGCGTGCGCAAGGATGACAACCCCGACCCGGTGGAAGCGGGCGAGGTGCTCACCTACACCATCAACTGGCGCATCAACGGCAACGCGTTCGTCAACGACACCACCATCACCGACACCCTGGACGCGAACGTTACCTTCGTCTCCGCGTCCCACGGTGGCGTGTACGTCCCCGATGCTCATGCAGTGCGTTGGGATCTGGGCACGCGATATCCGGAACCGCAGCCCGCGCTCACCCTGGTCGTCCGGGTCAAGGAGCGGGTTCTCAACGAAGCCGTGCTGGTGAACCGGGTGCGCATTGAGGTGAGCGATCCGGGGGTGGCTCCGGCCAGGGATCTGGAGACCACAACCGTTCACAGCTCCTACCTCCCGGGCAGCATCGGGGATACGGTATGGCACGATGTGAACGGTGACGGCGTGCGGGATGCCGGTGAACCGGGCATCGGTGGGGTCACGGTAGACCTCTACGTGGATGTGAACATGAACGGCATCATCGACGCCGAGGACAAGATGGTCGGTCGGGAGACCACCGATGAGAACGGCCATTACCTCTTCGAAAATCTCATCACCGACCACTATCTGGTCACGGTGAGTGACATCCACGGCGCTTTGGCCGGCATGACCAAGACGTCCGGCACGGTGGGCGAGGACAACAACAGCCAGCCCGACCCCTACCCCGTCCACCTGGGGAACGGGGAATCCAATCTCACCGCGGACTTCGGCTACACGACCGGAGGCATGGGTGGTGGCACGGCCGTTTCCATCGGCGACCTGGTCTGGCGGGATGGGAACGGCAACGGGGTGTACGAGCCGGATGCCGGCGAAGTGGGCATCCCGGGCGTCACCCTCAAGCTCATCCGGGACTTGAACGGCAACGGGGTTATTGACCCGGGTGAGCCGGTGTTCGGTACGGTGACGACGGATGCCGATGGCCATTACCTCTTCACCGATCTGCCGCCGGACACCTACATCGTGGACGTGACGGACGAGAACCACGTCCTCACCTTCTACACCCTGACCACGAACAACGACCCCGCGGCCGTTGACGTGTCCGACGGGCAGGATGATCTGGACGTGGACTTCGGCTATCGGCCGACAGGCACGGGCAAGATCGGCGACTTGGTGTTCTACGACGCGAACAACGACGGCGTGCAGCAGAGCGGTGAGAGTGGCTTGGCCAACGTGGAGGTGGAGCTCTACGGGCCCGGTCCGGACGGCACGTGCGGCACGGATGACGATGTGCTCCTGGCCCGCACGTGGACGGACGCGGACGGCCATTACATGTTCGAGGGGCTGCCCGCGGGCACGTACTGCGTCAAGGTGGTGGAAAGCACCCTGCCCGAGGACTTCCTGGTCCTGGGTGACCACTTCACCAACCCTCATGGCCCCATCACCCTGCCGGACGGCGGCACCTACCTGGACGCGGACTTCGGCTACACCGCGGCCATGGTGGAAGGTGTCGTGTTCGACGACACGAACGGGAACGGCGTCCAGGATGAAGGGGAGCAGGGTATCGGCGGGGCGAGTGTGTGCCTCTACGAGAAGGGCAGCACCACGCCCGTGAAGTGCGTCACGACCGATGACAACGGTTACTACCAGTTCCCCATGCTCCCGCCCGGCGAATACCAGGTCCAGCTGACGAGCTGGCCTCGGGGCTATGAGCCGACCACGCCCGTGCAGGTGGATGTGGTTGCTCCTGCCGGTGGTGTCGGCAAGGTGGACTTCGGGTTGACGCAGCCTTCCCTGGCGCTGACCAAGACCTTTGATGTGCCACCGGGAACCCCGGTGAAGGTGGAAGTTGGGGATGTGGTGACCTTCACCATCCGTGTGGAGAACACGGGCGGTGTGGCCCTGAGTCAGATAGGGCTGGAGGACACCTTTGACCCCACGTACCTGCGCTTCCTGCGGGCCGATCCCATGCCGAACAGCACCATGCCGGAAGGCACGCTCACGTGGGACGACCTGGCCGGTGGCGGCTCCATGGCGCCGGGTGAGGTGTACACCGTCCGGGTGGTGTTCGAGGCCCTGGCCGAGACGGATGCCACAACGAACACCGCGACCGTGCGGGGTGTGCGTTCGGCCGGCGGGCAGACACTGCCCGACATCTCGGACGATGTGACCTTCAGCATCCAGGCGCCCACGGCCGTGACCATGGCCGACATCCTGGCCGAGTTCGACGAGTCGGGTGCGGTGGTCCTGACCTGGATTACCACGGCCGAGTTCGACAACTGGGGCTTCAACGTCTACCGGGCTGAGGTGAACGACCCGAGCCAGGCCGTTCGCATCAACGACACCCTCATCCCCGGCCGGGGGCAGTCGGTCATCGGCGCCACCTACCGGTACGTGGACGAGACCGTTGAGCGGGGCAAGACGTACTGGTACTGGATCGAGGATGTGGAGCTTGGCGGACGGACCACCTGGCACGGTCCGGTGGAGGTGTATGTACCCGACGTGTTGGAACCGGGCACGGGAGGCTCGCGCGTCTTCATGCCCATGGTTCTTCGGTAATCTCTCGGGGCTGGGATGACGGGCATTCCGTTGTCCCAGCCCCTCGGTCCCATCCCCTAACCCGATATCGTGTGAGGAAAGGAGGCACGAAATGCGGAATCAGGTCGTTCTGATGAGTGTATTGGCGGTTGTGTTCGTTCTCTTGCTGCTGAGTGCGACCATCTCTGTGTGGGCCGCGCCGGCTATGGGCATTACACCGACGCCGACACCAACCCCTGGTGCTCCGCCGCCCGCGGAGATCCCGGAACCCATCACCCTTGCTCTGCTTGGGGCCGGTGTAGCCGGGTTGATCGGATATAAGCGAGTCCGGAAATAAGTAGACGGTTTACCGCCAAAGGAAATCGTCCATAAAAGAAAAGGCGCCAGCGACCGAATCCGCGTGTCAACCGGATGCGGGCTGGCGCCTCCCTTTACCCGTTAATCCTCAATCGTCACTCATTACTTCCCCTACCCCTTATCCCCCCGCGGTGAGATGTGCCATTTGTGGGACCACATGGGCACGGGCGTGGTGCGGAAGCTCTTCTGTCTCCGGCGGGCTTGCCACTGTTCCCATAACACGCCCCCACCTACCCACGCGAAGCTGATGCTGTACACCAGTAGGAGGGGGACAATGTACCCCAGCGCGTGGGTGTACGCCCACCAGGCTACCCATCCCGTGTAGGCGGCCAGGCCCAGTTCCCCCCAGGGAATCTCCCATGGGCTCACGCTGTACCGTTTCCCCTGCCAGGCGTTGGTCCTCCCTTCCAACCGGAACTTGGGCGTGCGCTCAAAGGGAGCTCCCCAGCGGGTAAGCCCGCGGACCACCGCACGGGTGGAATGCCAGGCAATGCCCAAGCCCAGCAGGAGGAGGAGCGGAAAAGCCCACGCCCGTTGCACATGTCCTCGCAATTTCTGTTGGGCCAGCACGTAAACCAGGGGAGGCCCGAGCCCGGCAATGCCCAGGTAGGCCAAGGGAAAGGGGATTCGCACTTGCCAGTAAAGCAGGGGCCATGTGAGGAGGATGAGGAGCACCATGAGGGGGTGGACCAGGTAGTTGGTTTGGTGAATGAGGCCTTGGAGTCGGGCGCCCGGGGAGAGGTGCCGGGCACGTACCAGGGCCATGCCCAACTTGCGAAAGGTCTGGATAGAACCGGTGGCCCAGCGTGCCTGCTGTCTGCGGAACGCGCGGATGAGGGGCGGGATCTCCCCTGGCACTGTGATGTCCGTCAGCACCAGCCCCTGCCATCCGCCCAGCTGGGCCCGGTAGGAGAGATCCAAGTCCTCGCACAAGGTATCTGCTTGCCAGTTGCCCGCGTCAAGAATCGCGGCCTTTCGCCAGATGCCCGCACTGCCGTTGAACGCGATGGGCCATCCCAAGGCCCCGCGCGTGGGCTGCTCCACCGCGAAGTGTCCGTCCAGGGCCAAACTTTGGGCCAGGGTGATGGGCGACGCGGACGCGTTCAAGTGTTCCCAGCGTGTCTGGACAAAGGCCAACGTGGGGTTCCCCACCAGGTGGGGGACGGTGCGACGGAGCCAGTCCTGGGGGGGCACAAAATCCGCGTCCAGGATGGCGATGAACTCGCCGTGGGCCCTTTCCAAGCCGTAGGCCAACGCGCCGGCCTTGTACCCTTCCCGGCGGGGGCGCCGCATGTGTTGGATGTTCACTCCCTGACTTCGCAGCCTCCGCACCAGACCGCGGATGACCCACGTGGTCTCATCGTCCGAATCATCCAGCACCTGAATTTCCAGGCGGTCCGAGGGGTAATCCAGGTTGGCCACCGCGTGGAGGAGGCGCGCGATGACGTGGATTTCGTTGTACACGGGGAGTTGGACGGTGACCTGGGGCCACTCCTCCGGCGGCGGGGGTAAGGGAGGATCGTGGGGATGTTTCCAGAGGAAGGCCAGGGCCAGGAGAAGCGCGTTGAACCCGTACAGGGCAAGCCATAGCGCCACGGTCACGTACACCCAAGGCAGGACGGCCATGGATGTCCCTCCTCCTATAACGTCACGTCCACGACCAGGGGATAATGGTCGGACGCGGTGCGGCCCAATTCGCTGTCCCAGCGGCGGGCCTCGTGTACTCCCTCACGCAATGTGGGGTCAAGAAAGCAATAGTCGAGCCGCAACGTGGGGTCCGCGGTCGTATACGTGCGCGGGTCCCCCTTCCCGGCCAGGAGGAAGGCATCCTCATATCCGGCCTTGACCATGTGGGGGAGAGCTTGGGGTTCTTCCGGCGCTTGAGGGTACTCCTCCTGAACGCGGTGTACAAACGCGTTCCACGGCTCACCGGTGAGGTGCTCGTACATCGGGATGTCCGCGGGGTGCACGGTGTTGAAATCCCCCAACACCAGGTGAGGACGTCCCTTGTCCCGAGTTGTCCAGCGGAGGAGGGATTGAACCTGCCGCGTGCGCACCTCTTCGCTGCGCCATTCCAGGTGGGTCGTGTAAAGGGTGAGAAAGCGTTGGCCCGGGAGCTCCACACGCACCTCCAGCAGACGGCGGGGAGGCTGGGCGTCCCGGGGATCCAGGATGTGAATGGCATAGGCGAGGATGGGGAACTTGGAGATCAGCGCGATGCCCAAGGGCCCTGGGATGTGCGGGATGGCCCCTTGGGGCCAGAAGGGTGTGAACACGTACTCCCCTCCCACGATGGCCGCGGCCTGGGCCAGGGGTGTTTCCGTTCCCTCCACGGGGTGGACCACCTCCTGGAGGGCGATGATGTCCGGCGCCATCTCCCGAATGGCTTCCAAGGTGCGTTCGGGGTGAAACGTCCGGTCCATTCCCGTCCAGTACTGGATGTTGTACGTGACGACGCGCATGGTTTGCCTCACGGCCCGTGTTTTTTCAGCCATTCGAGGGTGGTGCGGAAGACGAATTGTTCCCACACATGGGCGGAGAACGTGTGGTCAGCCCCTTCCACCCAGACCAGCTCGGCCCGGTCCCCCAGGACTTCCTTGTACATTTCCGCGTGCGACGGCGGCACCGATGGGTCCTTGGTCCCGTGGACGATGAGGGCCGGCCCGGTGTAGTTTTTGACCACTTGGAGCGGTTTGATGTCCGGCAGGGTTTCCAGAAATTCCGGGCCGACCAGGTATCCACCCAGGTCGATGGTGCCGTCGGGCTGAGGGCCTAGAGGTGGGTCCAAGGGCGTGGTCTCCGCGATGTGGGTGGTCAAACTGTCCGGATCGGCCACCGGGGCCCACAGGATGAGGGCTTTTACCCGGTCGTCCATGCCGGCCACGTGCGCGGCAATGCACCCGCCCATGCTCAGCCCCAGGACGGTGAGTCGTTCCGGGTCGACGGTCGGGTGTGCCGCGAACCAGTTGAACACGTGCAGGGCGTCGTCAATCTCCTCGGGAATGGTCATGTCCTGGAAACGGCCCTCGCTTTCTCCGCTGCCACGGAAATCAAACCGCAGGACCGTGTATCCTGCCCGGGCGAACGTGCGGGCCGCTTTGACAAAGAGGAGGTGGCTCTCCATCCGATGGCCGGTGAACCCGTGGAGCATGAGGATCCCCGGATGCGGTTTTTGCTCGTCCGGCAGGTGCAGCATGGACGCGATACGCTGTCCTTTGTTCTGGAGCCACTGGAATTGTTCTCGCATGGGAGCCTCCGGTCGGTTGGGATTAGCGCTTCTTGCGCTTCTTTTTCTTCTTCTTCCTCTGTTTGCGATTGCTGGTGGCTGCCGCGGCAGTGGCCGCGGTTGCGGCCGCGGTCTTTCCGGCCGAAGCGGTGTTCGCGGGAGCACGGCCGTGGTCAATGGCCCAATGGCAGTGCTTGTACTTCTTCCCCGAACCACACCAGCACGGGTCGTTGCGTCCCAGGTTGCGGTGAGGTTGTTTGGCCGGCGCGGCCTTGGCTTTGGCCTGGGCTTCCCCGTTCCCCCGGCCGTATTGCATCCGCCGAGGGGTGATGAATTCGGTGGGGACGAGTTCTACCTTGTAGATGCTGTGCACGATGTCGTTGGTGATCGCGTCCACCAATTCCGTGTACAGGTGATGGGCCTCCCGTTTGTACGCGACCAGGGGATTTTCCTGGGCCAGGGCGCGCAGGCCAATGCCCTGGCGCAAGTTGTCCAGGTTCGTCAGGTGGCGCACCCAGCGGGAATCCACCGCGCGGAGCATGATTTGTCGTTCCGCGTGGCGCATGAGTTCCGGCCCGAGTTTGCGCTCCTTTTGGTCGTAGGCTTCGTGGGCCAGTTGAATCAAGTGGTTCTTCAGTTCCTCGGGCGTCATCTTCTGCCACGTTTCGGGTCCCACGCCCGGAGGCAGGGGGAAGATGACGTTGACCGCGTCGTACAGGCCCTGCAGGTCCCACTCCTCATCCCAATCCCCCGCGGTGTAACTGTCCACCAGCTGGGAGATGACTTTCTCCACCATCTCCAGGATGGTGGGACGCAGGTTGGGGGAGGTGAGAATCCGTCGTCGTTGTTCGTAGATGATCTCCCGTTGTTTGTTGATGACGCTGTCGAATTCCAGAACCCGCTTGCGGATGTCGAAGTTGTACCCTTCCACCCGTTGTTGGGCGTTTTCGATGAGTTTGGAGACGGTCTTGCTCTCCAGGGGCATGTCTTCCGGGACTTTGAGCCGGTCCATGAGCCCGGCCACGCTGTCCCCGCCGAATCGACGCATGAGCTCGTCTTCCAGGGAGACGTAGAATCGGCTGGAGCCCGGGTCCCCTTGGCGGCCCGCGCGGCCGCGCAGCTGGTTGTCAATGCGCCGGGCTTCGTGGCGTTCCGTGCCGATGACGTGGAGCCCACCCAGTTCCCACACCTTTTGTCGGTCCCGTTGGACTTGTTCGTAGGCCTCTTTGAGCACCTGGGCCCAACGTTCCGGGTATTTGGTGGTGGGGTCCTCCCCCGCGCGGAGCATTTTCAGCGCGTCGTCCCATGCCTGGGCGGGGATTTGGGTGAGGTCGTAGCCTTCCTTGCGCAACTGTTCTCGGGCCAGGCCTTCGGGATTTCCGCCCAGGAGGATGTCCACGCCGCGGCCGGCCATGTTGGTGGCGATGGTCACCGCGCCGGGGCGTCCGGCTTGGGCGATGATGACGGCTTCCTTCTCGTGGTATTTCGCGTTGAGCACGTTATGGGGGATGCCCCGACGGGAGAGCATGCGCGAGAGTCGTTCCGATGTCTCAATGGCCACCGTGCCCACCAGGACCGGGCGTCCCATGCGGTGCCATTTTTCGATCTCGTCCACCACGGCCTGGAACTTGGCCCGTTCCGACTTGTAGATGACATCGGGGTAGTCCACCCGTTTGAAGAAGCGGTCGCCCGTTTTGGGGTCCGTGTAGGTGACGACTTCCACCCCGTCCTCTTTTTGCACGTGGGTCTTAAGTTCCCCCTGACGGGCTCGCCATTCCACGTTGGTGGGGATGACCACTACATCCAGGTTGTAGATTTTCCCCAGCTCTTCCTTTTCCGTGGCCGCGGTGCCCGTCATGCCTGCCAGTTTGTTGTACATGCGGAAGAAGTTCTGGAAGGTGATGGTCGCGTAGGTGAGGCTTTCCCGCTGGACGGGCACTCCTTCCTTGGCCTCAATGGCCTGGTGAAGCCCTTCCGAGTACCGGCGCCCGTACATCAAGCGGCCGGTGAAGGGGTCCACAATGATGATCTCCCCGTCCTTGACAATGTAATCCTTGTCCCGTTTGAACAGGGCTTGGGCCTTCAGCGCGTTCTCCAAATAAGGGGTGAGATGGAGGTTCTCCGGGCCGTACAGGTTGTCGATGTTCAGCCATTGCTCTATTTTGGAGATGCCCGATTCGGTGAGGAGGACGATGCGGTCCTTCTCGTCCACGGTGTAATCCTCTCCCGGACGGAGCCGCCGGACCAGGTCCGCGAACCGGATGTAGTATTCGGAGGATTCCTCATCCGGGGCGGAGATGATGAGGGGGGTCCGGGCTTCGTCGATGAGGATGCTGTCCACCTCGTCCACGATTGCGTAGTGGAGCTCGCGTTGGACCACGTTGCGGATGTCGTAGACCATGTTGTCCCGCAGGTAGTCGAAGCCGAACTCGTTGTTCGTCCCGTAGGTGATGTCGGCCAAGTAGGCTTCCTTGCGGGTGATGGGCCGTAAGTGCTGGTAGCGGTCGTCTTCTGCCTGGTAGGTGGGGTCGTAGAGGAAGGAGGCCTCGTCCGGGTTTCCTGCCGCGGATTGGATGACCGATGCGGTCATGCCCAGGAAGTGGTAAATGGGCCCCATCCACTGGACACCTACTTTGGAGAGGTAATCGTTGGGCGTGACCAGGTGGACGCCCCGTTTGGTGAGGGCGTTCAGGTAGAGGGGGAGAGTGGCCACCAGGGTTTTCCCCTCGCCGGTGCGCATTTCCGCGACTTTCCCCTGGTGCAGGACGATGCCTCCGATGAGCTGGACATCGTAATGGCGCAGGCCAATGGTCCTGCGGGCTGCTTCCCGGACCATGGCAAAGGCTTCGGGCAGGATTTCCCACAGGACTTCCTCTTCCGCGTCGAGGAGGGTCTTTTTCTTCTTCTCCACCTCCCCGCGAAGCCGTTCGATTTCCACGGGGTCTTGAGCCGCGTCGAGTTCTTGTTTCGCGCGTTCCAGCTCGGTCCGTTCTTCCTCTGTTCGTTCCCTGATCAGCGCTTCGAATTCGCGGGTTCGTTCGGGAAATCGCTCGTCCGGCCACGTGCGCACCTCGTCTTCCAGCGCGTTGATCTGGTCGACAACGGGCATGAGCCGGGAGATTTCCCGTTCGTTGCTGTCCCCGATGACTTTCTTGACAAGCGACTTAAACATGGTTGTACCTCATTTGAGCGATCCTGGTAAAGGATGTTGGATATCAGGTGGATGGGCTGGCGTCCCTTGGCGGCAGACGGGCCCGCCC
>JAADDB010000192.1 GCA_013154135.1 Chloroflexota bacterium | reverse complement strand
CTCCTCTCTCCCAATGCTGGGAGAGAGGAGGGGGCCAAGGACGTTGTGTGGGATACGGGTGGAAGTGCATGACCGGCCGAGCATCGCCACAGCCCACGATGGGCGTTCCGCCCCTCTTACTCGTTACTCGTTATGCGTTAGGCTCTTCGCCCATCCCGGCCGACCTCTCCCTTCAGCCAACCCCCTTAATCGTTAATCGTTACTCCTTAATCGTTACTAATCGTTACTCCTTCGTCATCCAAACAGCACGTGCTCGCGCAAGAATTTCAGCAAGTCCGTGTAGTAGGATTCCACGGTTTCCACTTTTCGCCAACCGTGGCCTTCCCCTTCGTACAGACGGTATAAGTAGGGCACGCGGTTCCGGCGCAGGACTTCCACCAATTGTTCTGCCTGGTCCGGTGGGACCACCCGGTCTTCCTTCCCCTGGAAAATGGCCACGGGATCGCGAATGCGGTCCGCGTGGAAGAGGGGAGACCATTCCCGGTAGCGGTGGGCCGCCTCGGGCAGAGGGCCCACCAGGGAGTCCAGGTAGTGGGCTTCGAACTTGTGCGTGTCCATGGCCAGGGTGAACAGGTTGGTGACGCCGTACAAGCACACCCCGGCCTTGAAGAGTCCGGGATGGCGGATGAGCGCGTTCAACACCGTGTATCCCCCTGCGCTTCCCCCCTTGATCACCAACTTGTCCGGGTGGGCCAGGCCCTGGTCGATGAGGGTGTGGGCCGCGCCGACCGCGTCCTCCACATCGTATTCCCCCCAATGCCCCTTGAGCGCGTTCATGTACGAACGTCCGTACCCGGTGCTGCCCCGGTAATTCACCTCCAAGTAGGCCCACCCACGACTGGTGAAGAACTGGGCATCCCCGTTGTAGTTGGCCACCCGTTGGGATGTGGGCCCGCCGTGGATGTTGATGATGGCCGGGGGCAAGCCCTTTCCTGTGTAGCGGTGGTTTGTTGGTGGGTAGAAAAGCCCGTGGACCGTGGTGCCGTTGGGCGCTTTCCACTGAATGGGCACGGGTTCGGACAAGTCGCCCGGGGGGACAATTTCCGGCATGCTGCGGCTGAGCACGCGGAAGCGAGTTCCCTCCTTCGTGACCACGCGTGTGGGTATGCGCGACGCGGAGCCAATGAACGTCAGATGGCCTTCCCGCGACATGGTGGGTTGGTCGAACCAGGTGTAGGGCTCAATGGGCACCGGCTGCACATCGCCGTTGGTCACATCCACGCGCAGGAGTTGGGCAAAGCCGCGGTGGTTGTTCCTCACCAGGATGAAGCGGCTGTCCGGCGTCCAGACGTAAGTGCGTAGACCCTGAACCCACGCGGGCGCGGACAGGACATACCCCTCGCCCTCGAGCAGGGAACGGCGCTCCCCGGTCGTCAGGTCGTACAACTCTATCCGGTCCCACTCCCCGTCGGTGATGATGTAGCTGAGGAACCGACCATCCGGGGAGAACGCGGGCTGGAAGATGGGCACATCCTCTCCCCCCGCGATGTGCCGACGCTCCGCGACGCGCGGAGGCTCATCCGAGGAGAGGAACCCCACATAGAGCCGGCTCCCATCCCAGGGCATGTTCGGGTGATCCCATTCCACCCAGGCCAGGGCCTTCCCCTCCGGATGCCAGGTGGGTTGCATGTAAAAATCCGCGCCGGTGACCAGGCGTTGGGGCCACAACTGTCCTTCCCCATCCCCGATGGCCAACACATCGGTCCCCTCATAAGTGTGGACATAAACGACCCACCGGCCATCCGGCGAAGGCGTTGGAGAGGCCAGCGCACCGAACGCGGGGGTGATGGCGCGAGCCGGTTCCCCCTGGACCTTTTGGCGGTACAACCGGCCCTTTTGCACGTAATACAGCACATCGCGGGAAAACGCGAAAGACCCCCCACCATATCCCACGCCCCCGCGCATGGGCTGTTCGGGGGTGATGGCGTGGGGCGCGTGGAAGAGTCGGGTGAACTTCGCCACCTGTTGGCCCCCGTGTCCTTCCATCCACACCACCCCATCCCCCTGGGGATCCCACTGGACATCCTCCAACCGTCGGACATCCGCGATCATGCGGGGGGTAATGGGACTACTCCACGTACCGTAGGGTCGAACCTCTTTCTCTTCCATGAGAATGGCCTTTCTCCTTTTACTCGTTGAACAGGGCACCCACGGAGATGCCCACGTGAATGCGGCGGATGACTTCCCCGAGCAGATCCCCCACGTTGAGGATCTCCAACCGGTCGCCCAACATCTCCCGCACGTGGTCGGCCACCAGCACGGTGTTCGTCACGTAAATCTTGGAGATGGGGCTTTGGTCCAACCGTTCCGGAGCCGGAGGGGAGAAGATGGGATGGGTCGCGCTGGCGAAGACATCCTTGGCTCCCTGCTCCAGCAGGAACGAGGCCGCGCTGGTGATGGTTCCCGCGGTGTCGATCTCATCGTCGACCAGGAGGGTGTTCGCGCCTTTCACATCGCCGATGAGGTTGTAGATGGTGGTTTTATCCCCTTCCAAGGAGCGGCGTTTTTCAATGATGGCCAGGGGAACTCCCAATTGCTCCGCGAAAAGGCGGCTTCGGCGTACTGCGCCGATGTCCGGCGCCACGACGACCAGGTTGGGGATCTCCTGGTTGCGGATGTGCTCCAGAAGGATGGGGGTTGCGGTGAGCTCGTCCACCGGGATGGTGAAGAAGCCCTGGATTTGTCCCGCGTGGAGGTCGAACGTCAGTACCCGGTTGGCGCCGGCCACGGTGATGAGGTCGGCCACCAAGCGACCGGTGATGGGCACCCGGGGCTGGTCCTTCTTGTCGGAGCGGCCGTAGCCGTAGTAGGGAATGACCGCGGTGATGCGGGCCGCGGAATCCCGACGGAGTGTGTCCAAAAAGACCAGCAATTCCATCAGGTTGTCGTTGGTCGGCGGGGATGTGGGTTGGATGAGGAACACATCCTTGCCTCGGACGCTTTCGTGTAATCGGCAGAAGGTGTTGGTGTTGGGGAATTGGAAGACGTCGGCCTCACTCAGTTCGATACCCAAGTAATCGGCCACGGCTTCGGCCAGGGGTCTGTTTGCTGTGCCGGAAAAAAGGGCGAGCTCTCCGTACATCACGGGTGCGCCTCCGCGTATGATGTTTGCAACAGGACGGGTTTCACAGGGGAAGTCCCTTCGGATTATACCGCGAAGGGAGATCCGGACTGAAATCCTGGGGTAAAACGAGTAACGATTGACGATTAACGAGTAACGATTAAGGGGGATGGCCGAAGGGCGAGGTTGGCCGGGATGGGCAAGGGTATAACGCGTAACGAAATGGCGAGTAGGAGGGGAACGGCTGAAAGGTGAGAGCCTAATCCCCGCGGAGCTCCTTTTGAAGTTGGTGGAGGAGGATGAGGGCTTCCAAAGGGGTGGTGTTCACCAGGTCCTGTTGGAGGATGGTCTCCGCGACACGACGGAGGAGGTGGGGCTGGCCGTTAGGACTCGGGGAGGAGCCGTTGTCCTCCGCGCGTCCGGCTTCCTGCCGGGCAGGGGACTTGGCCACAGCAACGCGGTAGTCGGCCCGTTCTTCCGCGACCTCTCGGCGAAGAAGGGGCGTACGGGGCTCCTGTTCCAAACGGGCCAACAGGGCCTCGGCCCGGCGCACAATGCGCTCGGGTAACCCCGCCATGCGGGCCACGTGCACTCCAAAGGACTTCTCCGCTACGCCCGGAACCACCTGACGCAGGAAGACGACCTCGTGCCCCCGTTCCACCACGGCCAGGGTCACGTTTGCCACCGCGGGAAGATGTTCGGCCAGCCGGGTCAGTTCGTGATAGTGGGTCGCGAACAGGGTTCGCGCCTGGATGATATCGTGTAAATCCTCGGCCACGGCCCACGCGATGCTGATGCCGTCGTACGTGCTGGTGCCCCGGCCCACCTCGTCCAGGACGATGAGGGACCGCGCGGTCGCGTGCCGCAGGATGTGGGCCGTCTCGCTCATCTCCACCAGGAAGGTGGAACGCCCGTGCGCGATGTCATCACTCGCGCCCACTCGCGCGAAAATCCGGTCCACCAGGCCGATGTGGGCTTCCCGCGCGGGGACGAAGCTGCCCATGTGGGCCATCAGGGTGATGAGGGCCACCTGACGGATGAACACGGACTTGCCCGCCATGTTGGGGCCGGTCACGATGAGCAGGCGCCGTTCCTCCTGGTCCATGTCCACATCGTTGGGCACAAAGGGTTCCTCCGGCGGGAGAAGGCGCTCCACCACCGGATGTCGGCCCTCCCGGATGTGGATGCGGCCGCTCTCGTCCACGCGGGGGCGCACGTAATTCCGCTCCGCGGCCACATGCGCCAAGGTGGAGAGGACATCCAACTCGGCCAGAAGCCGGGCGACCCCGCGCAGCCGAGCGGCCTGGGCGGCCACGTGGCCCCGGACGCGGGTGAACAGGTCGTATTCCAGCTCTTTGATGCGGTCCTCGGTGGCCAGGATTTCCGCCTCTTTGGCTTTGAGTTCCGGGCTGATGTACCGTTCCGTGTGGGTGGTTGTAGCCCGCCGTTCGTATTCCTCGGGCACCAGGTGGGATTTGCTTTTGGGCACTTCGATGAAGAAGCCAAAAACCTGGTTGTACCGCACGCGGAGGTTGGGAATGCCCGTGCGTTCCCTTTCCCGGATTTCCAGTTGGGCCAACCATTCCTTGCTCTCGCGCGCTCGCGCCCGCAGCGCGTCCAGCTCCTGGTGAAATCCTTCCCGGATGAGCCCTCCCTCCCGGACCAGGATGGGTGGGTTTTCCACCAACGCCCGCTGGAGCAGATCCACCACGTCCGCGCAGAGGTCCAACGTCTCCCACAACGTGCGGAGCCGAGGGGCCTGAGCTCGCTCCAGGGTGGCCTTGAGCTGGGGCAGCCTGGCCAGGGATTTGCGCAGAGCGACCAGATCCCGGGCGTTGGCCGTGCCGAATCCCACACGTCCCACCAACCGCTCCACATCGTACACCCCGTCCAGGAGCGTGCGCACATCCTCCCGCAGGAACGTGTCCTGGACGAAGTTTTCCACCGCGTCCTGGCGGGCCTGGATCGCGTCCACCCGGAGGAGGGGCTGGAGGATCCACCGGCGGAGGAGCCGGGCGCCCATCGCGGTGCGGGTCTCGTCCAGGGTGGCGAAAAGCGTTCCCTCCCGGTTGTCCCGACGCAGGGGTTCGACGAGCTCCAGGTTGCGCTGGGTGCTGCTGTCGAGCACCATGTGGTGTTCCCTGTGGTATGTGGTCAACTCGGTGATGTGGGCCAGGTCGGATATTTGGCCCGTGCGCAGGTAGTGGAGCAATCCCCCCGCGGCCCGGATGGCCAAGGGCATGTGAGCGCAGCCGAAACCTTCCAATGTGGAGACGCGAAAGTGGGCGCGCAAGGTCTGTTCCGCGTCCTCCAGGCGGAAGGCCGTGGCCTCGTGGGGGGACACGCGGCTGGAACCCATGTCCCGGAGCCGGTCTACCAGGTCTTCATCCTGGGCGAGGGGGGTGGGGAGGACGAACTCGCTGGGGGTCAACCGCGCGAGCTCCTCGAAAAGATCCTCTTGGGCCGTCTCCCCCCGGAATTCGGTGGTGAGGAATTCGCCGGTGCTCAGGTCCATCAGCGCCAGGCCGAACGCGTGCTGGGGTGTTCCCTGGCGTTGGGGAATGGTTTCCCGGACCAGTGCGGCCAGGAAGTTCTGGGTCTTCGCCCGGAGGAGGGCATCTTCCACCACAGTTCCCGGCGTGATGACCCGGACCACATCCCGACGCACGAGGCGCTTGACCTTGCGCGCGTCCTCCAGCTGTTCCACCACCGCGACTTTGTGCCCCCGGGCCAGGAGTCGGCCCAGGTAGGGGGTGAGTTGGTGGTGGGGGAAGCCGCACATGGGCAGACGCACGTGTTTGGAGAAGGAGCGGGAAGTGAGGGTGAGTCCGAGTTCCCGGGAGATGCGCCGCGCGTCCTCGTCGAACATCTCGTAAAAATCCCCCAGCCGGAAGAGGACGATCGCGTCCGGGTACCGGGCTTTGATGTCCCGGTACTGTTTGAGCATGGGCGTCAGCTTTTCCCCCTTTTCCTTTCCCATCCTGAACCTCTTTCCCAGGGCTTGGAACAAGCCTTCCTACCGGCAACCCCTCGGCGCCTTCCTTTCAGATGGCCGCCAGATCACCTTCTGCACCTTAATCGTTACGTCCCCCCATTCCCATCTTTCACGGTTCGGAGGGAGATCCCACACATTCTAGCGTAGCTTTTCCACTGCTGTCAACGGTCAATCGCCCCAACCGCACGGCCCGGCCCGGCACGGGATGGCCCGCCGCGTCCCACACCGGTTCCCGTTCGCCGGTGGTTGGGTCGTAGAGTCCCGCGAGGAGGGGATATTCCCCCGGCGGGAGGTCGGGTGGGAGGGGAAGGTCGTGGGGGTCGATGAAGCGGTCTCCCGCGCGCCAGAGGGAGGTGGGGAAGTCCCCTTCCACAGGAAGGCTGTCCCCAGTGACGATGGGCTTGCCCGTGGCATCGGTCAGGTGGAGGAAGAGGGTGCGATCCCCCGCGAAGGACCCTTCCACAAGCCAATGGAAGTCTATGGGCAAGGATTGGCCTACCCGTCGGTAGCGGGGGTAGGTGATGCCCAACAGACGGGCGTTTCCGACGCGTGCTTGGATGGCACAGAGGGGGGAAGGCAGGGGGTAGCGGTGTTCCTCATCCGCCGCGACCCGGACGCGCAAGAGGGGCACCAGGTCCCGTACGCGCCGGCCCGCCTGGTCGTACGCGGGCTGGTAGCGGAAGTGATCTTTCTCGTATTCGAAGGCCAGGCCTACGGCCACGCGTGCGCCCGTGGGCAAGGGACCGTTGGGGTGGACCTGGAGCCAGTAGCGTTCCACGAACCAGGTGTTCGGTTTCCAGAGATGGGTGGGATAGGTGCCCTTGGCGGGATAGGTGACGGTGAGCCCGTAAACCCGCTCTTGCCGGCCCAGAAGCTGGACGAGGATGGCGTGGTCCGGCCGGAGGGGGGCCTGCACGTGCCAGAGGAGTTCGACTTCGAGCCATTCCCCCACCTGCAGGTCCGGAGGGGAGAGGAGCCGGTAGCCCCTGAGCTCCGCGGCCTGGTCAAAACGGACGTAGGTGGGGTGGAAGGTCTGGTCCGCGAGGAAGTGCCGGGCTTGGGCCTCGCTCAGGAGTCCCTGGGGCCGATACGCGGGGGTGATGACGCCGAAGAGGTTGTACAGGTTGAGAAGGGTCAAGCCCAGGGTGAGTCCCCATGTGCCCACGTGGGCCCACCGCCGCAGTCCCCATCCGGCCCATCCCCGGGCCACCCACGCGCTCAGCGGCGCGAGGAGTCCCAACACATATCTCCCCCGGAGGATGTTGCCCCGGTGGAGGAGTTCTCGCAGGAGGGGCAGGGCTATGACGAAGAAGGCGGTGAGGGCCCAAAGGCCCAGGATGAACCAGGTTTGGGGGGACACCCGCTTGCGCCGGATATCCCGAATCCACCCGCCCAATCCGCCGAGGATGAGGAGGAGGAAGATCCCCGTTTCCCCCACGCCCGGGTCCACGTTCCCCCACCCGAAGGAGGCCCAGATGGTGCGGAAGCCGTACTTGAGCGCGTGGGGGATGTGCGTCCAGGGGAGGGTTTGCAGGAGTTCGGGGAGGGAGCGGGTGGTGACGACTTCAATCGCGTACGGGTCCCTCGGGAGGAGTAGGCCCGTGTGCCGGAGGTTGTAGTAGCCCCATAGACCTCCGATGAGGAGGATAAGGCCCCCCACGGTGAGGGGTGCCAGCCAGCGTACACGACCCGTCCGATGGCGGGTGATGGCGATGACCAGGACGATGAGCGCGGGCGGGAGCAGGGCTAACGCGAGGTATTTGGTGAGAAGGGCCAGGGCCAAGGTGGCCCCCAAGAAGAAGCTCAAGCGCCAGGAGAAGGGTTCTAGGGCCACGCGGACCAGCAGGTAGAAGGTCGCGGCGGTGAGGACCGCGAGGAGGATGTCGTTGGTCACGACGCTGCCGATGAAGATGTACTGAGGGGTCAGTCCGTGCAGGATCACGGCCCACGCGGCCACGTCGTATTGGCCCGGGGCCAGGAGAAGGGCCAACTTCCAGGTGAACCAGAGTCCCAAGGTGCCCAAGAGGACGGAGACCAACCGGGCCAGGTGCAGTGCCAGAATGGTCCCACGCCAGGGGAAGGATTCTGCCTCCGGGTCGTGAAGGGCCATGTTCACCCCACCCTGGCCGTAGCCGGTGGTGGCATAGGGGTTGACGCGGATTTCGTAGTCATCGTGAGGCAGGGCCAGGGCCACAGGAATGGCCGCGAGGATGTAGTAGAGGGGCGGTTGGTTGGCCTCGTCGTACTCGAACTCGGTGGTCAAACGCCGGTCCGGTGGGGGCAACCGCTTGTGCAGGGCCACGTATTCCACGTACTTGTAATGGGCCCATTCATCATGGGCCTCCCAGGGCGGAACGACCGCGCTGAAAAGGAGGGCTAAGAGAAAGTGAAGGACCGCACCGGCCAGGGCCCAACGTGTCCACCTCTCCCTGTCCGGTGCGGTCTCCTCGTCCCATGTCGTTGGAGACACACTCCCGCTCATCACTGTTCCGGCGTGGGCACAGGCGTTGGGGTCGGTGTGGGGGTGACTTGGTTGTTCCGGGAGAAGAGGTCTCCCGGCAGGATGAAGGGCGCATCACCGACGACCAGGGGGTATTGTCCGTTCCACGCTTTGATGGCCTCCCAGGAGATGAGGGTGGGAGTGAGGCTTTCCGCGATGAGCTGGTTGGCCTCGGCCTGGGCTTTGGCCTTGATGCGAATGGCCTCGGCCTCGGCTTCGGCCCGCAGTTTGACGGCTTCGGCCTCGCCCTGGGCGATGCCGATGCGCTCCAGGCGCTGGCGTTCGGCTTCGGCTTCGGCCTGGGTGATGGCCCGCTGTTTCTCGTACTTCGCCTGTTCGGCCAGGTGTTGCTTGGTCTTCACGTTCTCCGCTTCGATCTGTTTTCGTTCCACCGCTTGCTTGTATTCCTCGGTGAACTGGATGGACCGGAGCCCGAAGAAGGTCAACTGCAACCCGGCCTTTTCAAAGTCCTCCCGGAGGCGAGCCGCGATCTCATTTTGGGCTTGTTCCACGTTGCCGGAGTAGAGTTCGTTGGCCTCGTAACGTTTGAGGATGTTGCGCACGTGGACTCGGCTAGAGGCTTTCACCACCTTTTCCACGACTTCTGCCTCGGTTCCCAGGTTGCGCAGGATGTCGGGAGCCCGTTCGGGTAGGATGCGAAAACGGACGGTGTACCGCGCGGTGATCTGCTGCCCGTCGGCAGTGGCCGTGTCCACCTCATAGTCCCGGTAGTCCGCGCGGGAAGCTTGGGGGTTGGCAGAGGTCTCGTAGACGATCTCCTGGGTCCGGTAGATGACGACTTCGTCGATGAAGGGGAGTTTGAAGTTCAGGCCGGGGTTGAAGACGCCCACGATGTTCCCAAATCGCTTGACCACACCCACGGTTCCGGCCTCGATCTGCACAACACTGTCCGTCAACGCGGCCGCTCCCAACACAAGGAGGAAGATGACGAGGAAGGTGGTGAGCGCTAACCGGCTCATTCCCTTCCCCTGTTTGGCTTGAAACGCACCGATGAGAATGGCAATTCCGGTGCTGACCAGGAATGCCAAAGCAATGGCTGCTATCAGTTTGGGCATGTGAAAACTCCTCGTCTAC
>JAADDB010000148.1 GCA_013154135.1 Chloroflexota bacterium | reverse complement strand
TAATCTCCATAGAATCTCCACAACTCCTGCTCGGGTTCTCCAAATTCATCTGATATGATGGAATCGCAAGGGAGGACAGAGACGTATCCGGACTTGCAAACACAGGGAAACCCACCCGATAAAGCACGGTGGGACCTTACTTCTAGAAAACAACAGAGAAAAAGGAGGAAGCAACGATGAAGACGTGGAAAGTTCTGGGTATCGCCGCCATTGTCGGCGTGTTGATTGTGGTCCTCGTGACCCAGGTATGGGCCGGTTCGAGCTGGAACCGCTGGTCTTGGTTGGGTGGACGGTCGGAGAATACCGCAGCGCCCATGGGGAAGGGCTATGGCCCCGGAAACGGTGCAGGGGCCGGAAATGGCTCAGGCCCGGTCATCAGTGAACCGATGGGCGACTTGAGCGAAGAGGAAGAAGCCGGTCTGCTCTACATGCGGGAGGAGGAAAAACTGGCTCGGGATGTGTACCTGACCCTGTACGAAACGTGGGGAACTCAGGTCTTCCAGAACATCTCCCGCTCGGAACAGCGGCACATGGATATGGTGAAGATGCTCCTGGACCGCTACGGTCTGGAAGATCCGGCGGCGGGCAAGGATGTGGGTGAGTTCACCAACCCCAAACTCCAGGAGCTGTACAACCAACTCGTGGAGCAGGGGAACCAGTCCCTGGCCGATGCCTTGAAGGTCGGGGCCGCGATCGAGGAGATCGACATCCTGGACCTGAAGGAATACCTGGCCAAGACGGACAATCCGGACATCCAGCAGGTGTACGAGAACCTGATGGCCGGTTCGGAGAATCACCTGCGGGCCTTTGTGGGCACGCTGGAGAGCATGACGGGGGAAACGTATGAACCCCAATATCTGGACAAGGACACCTACGAGGCCATCATGAGCGCAGCTCATGGCACACCTCATGGTCCCGGCGGTCCTGGTGGTGCAGGCCATGGCCCAGGGGCCGGTCATGGGCCCGGCCAGGGCGGTGGACACGGCCCTGGTCAGGGGGGCGGCCAAGGGCATGGCCCTCACGGAAGCCAGGATTGCACCCACTAACTCAGACATCGGGAGGGGAGCCATCACTCCCCTCCCATCGGTATCATGACGTTGGAGGTGGAACCATGCGCACAGGAACGTTGCTATTTGTGGTGAGTCTCTCCATTGCGGCTGTGTTGTTGATAGGGCTTGTGTGGGTCGGTGGCGTGGAAGCCGGCACACGGACGCCCTTCTTCTTCCCCATGATCCTCTCGCACACCTCCTCTGCCCCAACCCTCACGCCCGAGGAGGTGGAAGGCATCCTCTACATGCGGGAAGAGGAAAAACTGGCCCGGGACGTGTATCTGACCTTGTACGACACCTGGAACACGCCCATCTTCCAGAACATCTCCCGTTCGGAACAGCAGCACATGGACATGGTGAAGAGCCTCATCGACCGCTATCACCTCTCGGATCCGGCGGAGGGGAACGACATCGGCGAGTTCACCAACCAGACACTCCAGCAGTTGTACGACCAACTGGTGGCCAAGGGGAAGACGTCGTTGGCAGATGCCTTCTATGTAGGTGCGACGATTGAGGAAGTGGACATTGTGGACTTGCTGGAGCGGCTGGAGCAGACGGACAAAGCGGACATCGTGCAGGTCTACAATTCCCTGAAGTGTGGATCTGGAAACCACCTACGGGCCTATGTGTCCCAGTGGGAGCATCTGACAGGACAGACATACGAGCCCCAATATCTGAGCGAGGAGCTCTATCAGGAGATCATGTCCGGCCAGCAAGGCGGATGTGGTGGACACTGAATCACACTCAAGCTACTGACTCCATAACTATGTGGGTTACCCATCTCCCCTTCTCCCAGGCGTGCTTCCTACCCTCGAGGAGGAAGCACGCCTTTTATTTCCGAGGAACAAAGCCCCCCTTCCCTCTATCCCACACTGCACAAAGAGTGAAAGGAGAACCTCATACACCCATGAATCCCCCGCCCCCCTTGTATCAAACAGCCGGTTGGTTGAGACGTTTGATCCACCGGCGTGTGAGCAGGAGGGCTCCGATGTGGAAGAGGGCTGTCAGCGCGCTGAGGACAGGGGTCACTGAAAACCGGTAGATGATTATCCAATCCCCCACGAGGCCGGCAAAGGAAAGGAGGGGATACCCTATCAGCGCGTAGTATACCTGGAATTCCCCAGTGGTCAGGAGCAAATAACGCAACACCTCCTGCCGGCGTGAAACCCTGCTCCCCAGCCACAGTAACATCCAGCCAAAAAGAACGCTGACCAGGTTGCCCGACAGTGCGATCCACCAATCCTGGGCCGGGGTGAAATGTCCCACCGGCACCACATACCCCCAGAACAAGTACCAGCGAAAACGAACCACCCGCCCTCCGACCATCCACGTGGCCACCGCGTGGCCTACTTCGTGCAAGAGCACGCCCAAAGGGATGATGAGGAAGAAGCCTGCTTCTTGGGCCAAGCGGCGTTTGTAAGGGGTCAAGGGAGGCTTCCAAAAGCTGGACCACTCCCGGATGAGGATGTAGAGCACCCGAGCGGCCCGGAAGATGTAGACGATGGTGAAGAGGGCGGATATCAGCATCCAGTTCATCGTTGGTACACGAGCTCCCCTCGCACATATGTTTGAACGGGCCGCCACTGGGCATCCCACACCACAAAATCCGCGTCGAAGCCGGGGCGCAATTCCCCCTTGGGGACACCCAACGCGCTCGCGGGGGTCTTCGTGGCCATGGTCAACGCGTCCTGGGGGGAAACCCCCACCTTCTCCATCAACGTCCGGATGCCCGTGTCCAACAGCGCGTGTGCGCCGGCCAACGTCCCGTTGGGCAGACGCACGGTCTCCCCATCCACCACCACGGCATAACTCCCCCACATGTACTCTCCCGGAGGTGTGCCCGCGAGGGGAGCCGCGTCGGAGATGAGGGCCACCCGGTTCGGCCCTTTGAGTTGGATGAGCAGGCGCATGGCTGCCGGGTGCACATGATGACCATCCGCGATGAGCTGGGCCACGATCTCCGGGTAGTGGAGCACCGCGCCCACCACGCCCGGCTCGCGGTGGTGGAATCCCCGCATCGCGTTGAAAGTGTGCGTGGCCATGTTCAGCCCCTGGCGGACCCAACGCCCCACCTGGTCGAAGGTCGCGTCGGAGTGGCCGATGACGGGGATGATGCCCTGGGCCCGCAGGTAGGGAATCCACCGAGCCGCGTCCCCCTCCTCCGGCGCGAAGGTGATCATCCGCACCCGATGTCCGGTCAGCCGCTGGAGGAGGTCCACATCCTCCCGGCTGAGGGGACGCATCCACTCCGCGCGGGCCATACCCGGACGCTTGGGGGAGAGATGGGGGCCCTCGATGTGGATGCCCAAGGCTTGGGCGCCCCTGGGCAAATGGGGCCACACGTCCGCCATCTGCTGAATTCGTTCAAGCACCTCCTCCCAGGGAAAGGTGAGGGTCGTGGGCACAAAGGCCGTGACCCCGTATTGGGGCAATTCCCGGACCACATGAGGCAGGTCGGGGCCCATGACATCATGGTCATGGAGCCCGTGCATGTGGATATCCACCAAGCCCGGGGTCACCGTGTACCCCGTCAAATCGACGATCTCCGCCTCCTGGAGGGTGGCAAAGGCCTCGGCCGGCCCCACATCCACCACCCGGGAGCCGTCCACGAGCAAAGCTCCAGGAGCCCACAGGTCCTCCGGGGTGTAGATAGCAGCATGGGTGAAGAGACGCAGCTGACTCGTCATGGAATATCTCCCTTCTGATAGCGCCATTCCAGTTTCCACAGGGCCCACAGGGCCAAAGTGAACACCAACCCGCCGACCAGATAGCCGGTCAGCACATCCGCCTGGGCCACGAAAAGGGCGATCTCCCCCAATGCCCCCCCCACCAGGTAGAGGATGAGGACAGCCTCCCGCGGGCTAAAGCCCATCCGCACCAGGCGATGGGACACGTGATCCTTCCCCGGAGTGGTCAGGGGATTCTGGCCCCGCCGAACGCGGGAGATGAAGACCAGGGTGGTATCGAAGATGGGCACGCCCAGGACCAGGACCGGAACCATCCAGGTGACAATGTAGACGTTGTTCGGAAAACGGAGTTTGATGCCCAACGCGGCCAGGAGGAAACCGAGAAACAGGCTGCCGCTGTCCCCCATGAAGATGCGGGCAGGGTTGAAGTTGTAAATCAGGAAGCCCAAACACGCGCCTACCAACGCCGCGGCCAGTGCGCCCACCAGGTACTGCCCGCTCATAGTGGCGAGAAGGGTGAAATGGGACGCGGCGATGGTCGCGATCCCGCCGGCCAGGCCGTCCATATTGTCCAACAGGTTCAGCGCGTTGGTCAGGCCCACAATCCAGAGAAGGGTGATGGGCACATCCAACCAGGGCGTGCGGAACAAGCGCACGTGCACGCCGGTGAAGATCAACAGGGACGCGGCCACGAGTTGCCCCATCAATTTGACGCTCGCGGGCAAATGGCGTCGGTCATCCCAGAGCCCCAGGAGGGAGACAATGGTCGCGCCCACGAAGATGCTGACCACCTGGCGGATGTAGAACTTGTTGCCGAAGAGGATGAGGGCCACAAAAAAGGCCAGGTAAATGGCGATCCCCCCCAGGAGGGGCGTGGGGACTTTGTGCATCTTGCGCGCGGCCGGCCGGTCGACCCAACCCAGCTTGGGGGCCAGACGTTGGGCGATGGGCGTCGCACCCGCCGCGACCAGCAGCGCGCTGACCATGATGAGAACGAGGGGGAGGAGGTTCAAGGTGCTCATGGCGTTGCTTGGGCTTTCTCCAGATCTTGGATGAGTTGTTCCAACGCACTCCGCTCCTTTTCCGGAGCAACCCGGAGGGCCAGGCGGGCATAGTGCAGAGCCTGGGCGAGGTCTCCCTTGCGTTGGTACAGGATGGCCAGGTTGCGCAGGGACGCGTAATCGTTCGGCTTTCGCTCCAACACCTTCAAGTTGTATTCGATGGCCTTATCCAAGTCGCCCAACTGCGCGTACACATAAGCCAAGCCGCTGAGGATGCTCACATCCTTCGGGTTTCGGCGCAGGGCTTCTTCATAGTAGTACGCGGCTTTTTCCCACTGCTTGCGGGAGCGGAAGTAGTCGGCCAGGTAGAAGTAGGTAAGATAGTACGTGTCGTCGATCTCCAAGGCTTTGTGGAGCTCGCGCAAGGCCTCCTCTTCTCGGCCTGCCTGGAGCAGGGCGATCGCGTACTCATCCCGCAAGCGGGCGTTGTTCGGGCTGAGCGCGACGGCTTGGGCAAAGTAGTGAATGGCCTTCTCCAAATAGGCACGACGTTTCTCCGGATCCGACGTCATGCGTGCCCGGGTCACGTAAAACCGCCCCAGGTTGGCCGTGTGATCCGCGTTCAGGGGGTTCAACTCCTGCGCGCGCAGGAGGATCTCCTCGGCCTGGGAAAGGAGCCGTTCCCGTTCGGCCGGGTCCTGGACGGCCTGCGCGTGTTCCAGCAGGGTCTTCCCGTAGAACAGGTAGTAGTAATCCTCCCGCGGCGCGAGTTTCAACACCCGCTGGTAGATGGCTTCGGCCTGGGGGTAACGCCGAGCCCGCTCAAAGGCTTTGGCCTGCTTGAAGTAGATATCCGCCTGCACCGGACGCAGGCAGGGGCCAAAACCCATGTAGAGGAGGAAGACCCCTCCGACAAGCGCGAGGCCCCAACTGCCCGCGCGGGAAACCCACCGCACCGCGGGGTCCCGCGTCCAGCCCAGGACAACCCCCCCGAGGAGGGCGGTAAGGAAGAGAAGGAGGTAGTAGGCCACGGGGAAGGAAGCCATGTGGTCGGCCAGTTGGAGGATGACCTCGGGATATCGGGAAGCTTGAACTTGCAGTCGGGCCGCGCGTGCGTGCCAGTGTGCCTGCCACAGGGCCATGATGAAGAAGCCGCCCCACGCGGCGCCGGTGTACACGCCAAACCCCTTGAGCCAGGCCTCCCAGGTCCGGTGGGCCCGGTCCCGCAGGACTTCCCCGGTCAGCACCAGGGCGGACACCACCCACACAAAGAGGAGCATGAAGAAGAGTTGGGGATTGGAGACCCGTTGGCTCCGGTAGATCCGGGTGAACAGACTGTTGGTCAGAATCTCCCCGGCCCGGTCGGTCAGGTACGTGCCCACGGGCATGTTGATGATGAACTCGTAAGCCAGCGTGGCGAAGATGAACGCCAACAGCAGGGCGTAGAGCCAGAAAGTCGCGTTCCACGGGGACTCGGGGAGGGGATGCCGCGGGGCGTTTCGGGATGTCCGCTTCTTCCGCCGCTTCCGACCGGACGTGGGGGGCGTCACCTGGGGAGCGGGAACCGGTTGGGGCGCGAGGGAAAGTCGTCCTGTGCCGATGCTCACCAGGAGGGCCGCGAGGATCCAGAAGTAGGTGCGGGTGCTGACAATCGCGATCCCGAAGTTCACCTCCATGTAATGGGCTGTGATGGTGCCCAAGAGGGCCAACAGCAACAAGTAGCGTTCCCTGTTCGGAGGGTCGATGGGCTTCCAGTGCCGGGTCAGCCCTGCGAGGGTCACATACACGATCAGGCCGACGATGAAGCCGGAAGGCAGCGCGACGCCGAAGAAGCGCCAACTCCCGTCGAGCACGCGGGCCATAAGCGCGGCGCCCGCGCCGAAGCCAAACCAGGACCCCAGGAAGAACCACGTATCCCGGCGAGAAGTGATCAGCCCTAACCAGCGGAGGACAAAGTAGAAGATACTCACAAAGAGCCACAAATACGCCACAAAACCCAAAACCCCGGTGCGCACCAGGCTGTCAAACGTTTCATTGTGAGACCGGTCGGGCGACGCGTTGCGCTTTTCGATCTGAGCCAATTCCGGCTGGTAGAACCGGTTATAGGCCACCCACATGGATTCGGGGCCGTACCCCACGAGGGGTCGGATCCCGTTGAAGGGGTCCGGATGCATGTCCGGCGGGAAGTTCAAGGGCTCGTGGGGCGCGATGAGCTCCACCACCCCTTGCCAGATGAGCACCCGCACCCGGCCCGTGGGATTTTTCCGGCTCACATCCAGGATCTTGCCGAACCGACCGACATAAGGCATCTCCCGCAGAGGTTCCAGGGGCGTTTGGGGCAAGTTGAACACGATGAGAAAAGCCATGCCCAACACGGCCAAGCCCACCCACGCGCCGGCCAACACACGATAATACCGGGGGCGAAAAGCCACAAAGAAGAGGAGCACAAAGATGTACATGCCCACCGCCCAGCCCAGCCCGGGCCCACGGCTAATGGAGAAGACAAGGGCAATCACCTGGACCGCGAAGATGAACAAGTACAGCCCGCCCAGGATAGCATCCCGGTATCCCTCCGCCTTGTCCGAGAGAATCCCCACAAAGGAGCGGATGACCCGGTACAGGGTGAGGAAGGAGACCATGATCAGATACGCGGCAATGAAAATCGCGTTGCCCATGTGCCCTGCGATGCGCCTTTGCACATCCCCACCCCAGGGCAAGGGGTCCACCCCATAGTGCTGGAGAATGCCGTACAGGCTGATGGGCACACTGGTGATGACCACAACGGTCACCAACCGTTCCAACTGCTCCCGGGTGCGGAGTTGTTGGAGCGCGAGCGCGAAGAACAGGATATAGCTGTACGTGGTCCATGTGCCCTGAAGGCGCTGGTAGGATCCGAAGAAACTGATGTAAGGGGTCACGGAGAGGAGAGTGCTTATCGCGTAGGTGATGACGATGAGGAGCGTGGGCGCGACGAGGGGGATCCGTAAGAGCCGTTGCAAGGCTTCCTTCCATGACTCATCGGGCCGGCGCAGACGCCATCCCGTCTCCACCGCCCACACCACCCACGCGACGCCCGCGATCAGGGCCAGCCAGCGCACCAACAAGATCTTATCCGGTTCAAAAACCCGGTCGGTTTGCACGTTGAAGTAAAGTGGGGCCACGATCAAAGCCAGAAGCCAGGCCGTTTCCATGACCCCCCGGGCTATACGAGCTAGACGTGACATCATCTCTTCTCCCTTAGAACGACCATGGACCATGGCAGGTTCACGGACAAGAGTCGGTAGCACCTGGGCGGGATGCCGGCGTCCTCGTCCCGTGCCAGGCATGGTGTTGGTAGGATAATGCAGTTTTGTTGCTCGGTCAATCCCCGGAGCCCCATTGCTGGTGGACGGAGTGCCGCGGCCAAGTCCCTATCGGGTTTTGTAGCCCCGCAAGGGCATTTGCCCGCGGATCTAAAATCGTCTAACATGCACCCCCAGAGCGGACCAACATGAACCCGGGGGGATGATGGAGACAGACGCGACAACTCACACGGCCGAAGACCAACGCCGCGGGGGGCCACGCGGCGTCCTGCCCGCGTGGTGGATCCTCCTGTTCGTCCTGGTCGCGTTCGCGCTGCGCGTGTGGCGGCTGGACGTGCAGGACATCTGGTGGGATGAGGCCCGGAACATTGACGTGGCCCTGCGGCCTCTCACCGCCATCCCCCTCGCGCCCGAACTGGACATCCACCCGCCGGGCTACTTCATCCTGCTCCACCTGTGGATGCGCGTCGCGGGCCACACCGCATTCGCCACCCGGTTCCTCTCCACCTGGTTCGGCGTCCTCCTCATCCCGCTCGTGTACGCGCTGGCCCGACGCCTGACCATGCCCCGGGCCGGATCGTTCGCCGCCATCTACCTCGCGCTCGCGCCCTTCCTCATCGGCGAAGCCCAGGAAACCCGCATGTACACCCTGGCCTTCGTCCTCCTCACCCTCACCGCGATCGCGTTGCGGGCCACCCTCCAGGGCCGACGCCGCGCCTGGATCGCGCTGGGCATCCTCACCGCGGCCTCCGTCCTCGTCCACTACTCCACCGTCTTCGTCCTCGCAGCCCTCTACCTCTACGCCTACCTCCACCTCTTATCACGCCCTACCCATCACGGATCACACAACACACATCACGCATTACACCTCACCCTCGCCGGCCTCCTCTCCCTCCTCCTCTTTCTCCCCCAGGCCCCGCGCGCGTACCAGCAGATTGCGCCTTACGGCAACCCCAACCTGGTCGTGCCCTCCCTGCGCGAGTACCTGACCCAACTCTGGCACGCGTACACCCTGGGCATCCCCGCGGAGGGACCGTGGGTGCCCTACGCGCTGGCCGCGTGGGCCCTCATCACCCTCGCAGGGCTGGGAGGATACGCGTGGGAACGGGGGCGTCGCCCCGCGCGCGGCGAGCGCCTCACCCCGTTGGTCTGCCTGATCGTGGCTACCGTCGTGCCCGTCCTGATCTACTACGCGGTCCTGGTGCAACGGGCCACCTTCGCGCCCCGGTACATCTCCTTCGTCCTCCCCTTCCTGGCCCTCCTGTTCGGGGCCGCGTGGGCCGGGTGGTGGCAGTGGCATCGTCTGCTGGGGGGAAGCGTCACCCTGGCCGCGATCGCGATTCTCGCGCTGGGCATCCGGGCCGACCAGTTCAACCCCCAATATTTTCGGGAGGACACCTCGGGCCTGGCCCGTTGGCTCGTCCAACACGCGGGCCCGGACGACGTCATCCTCATCGACGTGCCCTACCCCCTGGGCTTCTACTACCCCCGGTACAGCAAGGACCCGGATCGACCTCCCCAGGGGCCCGACCATCTTGCGCCCGCCTACTACCTGTTCGTGGACATCCACCACGTGGACGAGAGGCTGAACCGATTGGCCGCGGGCAAGAAACGGGTCTTCTGGGT
>JAADDB010000084.1 GCA_013154135.1 Chloroflexota bacterium | reverse complement strand
CCCCTTCCCTAATCCCCGCCCCTCCTTTGTGCGTATACTCCAACGAACGTATACTCGTGCAAGAGAGTTTGCCAACATCGTCATATCATGCGGGTTCAAACCCCGCCTCGGGACGTGACCCGAGCAGAAGGAGAGGTTATCATGCCCAGAAACATCAACACCCCCGACGCGATCCGGCGCGAGCTCGAACGCTTCCTCCACCGAGTTCAACGACCTGCCCGATATGTGGGTGGAGAGTGGAACCAGGTGGTCAAGGATTGGGAACACATCCCCATCCATGTGGCCCTCGTCTTCCCCGACATCTACGACCTGGGCATGTCCAACCTGGGACTGGCCATCCTCTACGACGTGGTGAACCGCCAGCCCAACATGCTGGCCGAACGGGTCTTCCTCCCCTGGGTGGACATGGAGCGGGAAATGCGCGCGCGGGGGATTCCCCTCTACAGTCTGGAGACCAAACACCCGGTGCGGGATTTCGACCTCATTGGGGTCAGTGTGCCCTACGAGCAGCTGTACACCAACGTCCTCAACATGCTGGATCTGGCCGGCATTCCCCTGCGGGCCGCGGATCGGGCCGATGAGGACCCTCTCGTCGTGGCCGGGGGCAGCGGGGTGACCAACCCCGAACCCATGTGGGCCTTCTTCGACGCGTTTTTCATCGGAGAAGGGGAAGAAGCCATCCTGGAACTGGCCCAAGTGGCCCACGAAACCCGAGGGCTACCCCGTCGCGAACGCTGGCGAGCCCTGGCCCGCATCCCGGGCGTCTACGTGCCCCACTTCTACCGGGTACACTACCATCCGGACGGCACCATTCGCGAGGTGGAACCCACGGAACCGGAGGCCGCGTTTCCCGTGCTCAAGCGCATCGTCCCCCTCCTTCCGCCCCCGGTCACCCGCTTTGTGGTGCCCTACGTGGACGTGGTCCACAACCGGGGAGCGGTGGAGATCATGCGGGGCTGCACTCGGGGCTGTCGTTACTGTCACGCGGGCATCGTCTACCGGCCGGTGCGCAATCGCCCTTTGGAAGAAGTGCTTGCCGCGGTGGACGCGATAGTGCGCGAGACCGGTTTCGAGGAGATCAGCCTCCTCTCCCTGAGCTCCAGCGACTACGAATGGGTGGGCGAACTGGTGCAAGCGTTGACAGAGCGCTATCGGGACAAGCGCCTCGCGTTGAGCCTGCCCTCCTTGCGCATCGAGTCCTTCAGCGTGGAATTGATGGAGGCTTTAGAGGGAGGACGCCGGCGGTCGGGGTTCACCTTCGCGCCTGAAGCAGCCACAGACCGCCTGCGGGACGTGATCAACAAGCCCATCCCTACGGAGCAAATGTTGGAAGTGGCCGAAGAAGTGTACCGCCGCGGGTGGACGACCATCAAGATGTACTTCATGATCGGCCATCCCACCCAGACCCGGGAGGATGTGGAAGCCATCGTAGACCTTTCCCGGCGGGTTCTGGACATCGGGCGCAAGCATTTGGGGAAGAAGGCCAAAATCCGGGTGGGCGTGAGCACTTTGGTTCCCAAGCCCCACACCCCTTTCCAGTGGGTCGAGTTGGCCTCGGAAGAGGAAATGTGGGAACAGATCGGCATCCTGCGGCGGGGCCTCCGAGGCCCGGGCATCCACCTCTCCTGGAACCACCCTCACGAGACCCTGGTCGAGGCCTTTCTCAGCCGGGGGGATCGGCGGCTGGCCGATGTTATCCAGCGTGCGTGGGAACGGGGGGCCAAGTTCGACGCGTGGGGGGATCAGTTCAAGTTTGACGCGTGGATGCAAGCCTTTCGGGATGTGGGTTTGGACCCCGAGTGGTATGCCCGGCGCAAGCGGGAGCTGGAGGAGGTCTTGCCTTGGGACCACATCAGCGTTGGGGTCAAGAAGGGCTTTCTCCAGCAGGAATACATACACGCGCTCCAGGGGGCAGTGATTGACGACTGTCGGGAATACTGCTATTCCTGTGGTATCCTCACCTACTTCAAGGACTTGCGACGGCAAGTGCCTGACGAAGCATGGGGATGTCCGGCCCTGGGCCGGGGGAAGAAACGGCAACCGGTGGCCCCGCGGCCGGTTCCCATGTACGTGAACGAGGAGATGAGCCCAGAGCTCGCGGCCCAATATGGACCGCGGCGTCTTCAACGGGAGAAGAAACGCGCACCGGACCCTCAAAAGCAGTAGCACCTGGGTGGTGAGCAAGCGAAGCCCGCCCACCACCAAAGACAGCTCTCCGGGAAAGAAATCAACCGGAATCTCCAGTCAGGGTACAACACTAGCTCATGAACAAAGAACAAACCCAACGACTACGTATCCAATTCGAAAAGGGATGGCCTGTGCGCTGGTTGGGACACTTGGACGTGGCCCGATTCTGGGAGCGCGCGCTTCGCCGCGCGCGCATCCCCATCCTCTACTCCCACGGGTACAACCCTCAACCTCGCATCCAATTCGCGTCCGCCCTGCCCGTGGGCTTCACCGGCAGGCGGGAGTTCATGGACATTTGGGTGGCCCCGCCCCAGGATCCCGCCCAGGTGCAGGAAGCCCTTAACGCCCAATGTCCCCCTGGATTCCGGGTGCATCGAGTCTGGGAGGTGGACTTGAAGGAACCCGCGTTACAAGCTCAAGTGCGAGAAGCCCTTTACCGGGTCCAACTGGAACGGGCCTTCCTGCCTGAAACGTGGCGAGAGGACCTTCGGCGCTTTGTGGAGGCCGAGGAAGTGTGGCGGGAGAAGCGGCGCAAAAAGGGCTGGGTGCGCTATAACCTGCGCCCCTTGATCCTCGACATTCAAGAGGAAGAAGGAGAAGAGGAAGACGGGGAATGGGTGACCCTGCGGGTACGGGTGAAGAGCGAACCCGGAGCCACAGGTCGTCCGGATGAGCTCTTGGCGGCCCTGGGATGGGAGGATGTGCCCTGGCGCATTGAGCGAGAGGACGTGGTGGGCGTCCCGAGGGAAGCGTGACCCGCGGCCCATCGTGGTCTTACCCTTCCACCTCCACATCCGCTCCCAAGGCCCGTAACTGCTCCAACACCCGCTCCACATCCTTCTCCCGGGCCATGGCCAACCCCTGCTCCGGCGCCAGGGGCTGCACCAAGCGTCGGGGCTTCTGGAGCTTCAGGAACAGGTTCAAACTCTCCTGGCTGGGGAAGCGGAGCAGCACTATGCGGGACATCTTCACCCGGCCCAAGTGCGCGCCCCACATGTACAACTGCTTCTTCAGGTCCTGGGGCAGGCGTCCCCCGGCCATCTCCTCCAGCACCTTCACCAGTTGGCGGATAGGCATAACCTGGGCTGTGGCCCGGACCTTCTCCGGGCGCACCACCCACGTCCGTTCATCCTCCTGCTCCGCGATGCGGCGCAAGACCCCGGTCACGTACACCCCAGGGGGCACCTGCTTGACCCGAAACCGCGCCCCCTCCTCCACGGTGATGCTATCCGGCAGTTCCGCCTTTGCCGAAGGGACCTCCTTGTGGCCATATCCCCGATCCGCCAAAGCGTCCAACACCGGTCCTTGGGCGGCCTTTGAGATGAAGAAATGACCGTCCTCCAGCTCCAGCTTCCTCCTATTCTTCAGAAGTCCGGCCAGCTCGTGTCGGACCTCCGGGTCCGGCACGTACAACAGCGTGCCCGACATGTACATCTGCACCCGTTCCAATTCCCCAAGCCATTCCTCCAAACTGCGTTGCACATTCTGGGGGATTTTCTGGGCGCTCAGCCGTTGGATCTCCTTCAGTATGTACTCCCCGTCCACCCCCTTCTGAACCGCCTGGAGGAAGGTCTTGCGGGTCAACATGTACTCCACCACCTGGGGTTCCACCTTCACCCGGTCCGCCACCAACTCCAAGATGGCCAACTGGTTCAGGGGTACCGGTCCCATCGCCAGCACCTGAAAGCTGGGTTGGACTACGATCTGGCCGCCCTGGGGCTCTTGGCACCTGCGTCCTTTCCACACACATGAGGCCCAGGCACTGGCCCGGAACCCCACCAAATTCTCGCCCTGGTACACCAAATCCACAACCCCAAGCCAGTACAATATGGTTATCAACATGAAGACCGTGGCGATCTCCATCTCACCGGTGCCGAGCGCAATCCCGTCAAGGAAATGGTACTCCTCATAGTCGAACAGGGCAGACATGCTCTGGAGAACCCATAACCACCCGTGTCCCAGCGTCCACACCCGTTCCGGTTGGGATAAGATCTGGTTCGCGAACGCGTCCAGTGTCTTTCCAAACAGATTGCGTATCTCGTGATCGAACAGTGTCCCCTTCAGGAAAAGCGCGCGTCGTTCTCCCCATAAATCCGCCAGCTCCTTCAGATTTCGGCGGATCTGTGACGCGCGTTTGGCCAGAGGTAAGGACCAGAAGGGGGGCGCCTGTCCCTCATCGGTGATCTCCGCGTACAGGGTATTGTCCACCTCATAAACCAGGAATAACTGCTCCAGGATAAAGCGCAGGAACTCCACATACATCTTGTCTTGGAAGCGGAGCGTGCCCTCCAAGCGGCGCAAGGCACGCGCGCTCAACAGCTCGGACTTGAGGAGGGGCAGGGGGTAGCGCCAAGTCGTCCCCCAGAAGAGGAGGAGATCCCGGTGAAAACCGGGAGCATCCCCGGGTTCGGCTCGGTCGTGCTCCACAGCGCGGTCCAGCCACGCGGAGAGGGCTTGTGCTCCGGCCTTTCCCAGCACCTTCTGGAATTCCTGGGGGATAAGCCACATGTTCCCCTCCGCGCTGTAGACATTGACGAAATAAGGGGGGGAATAGGGGAACACCAAGCCGTGCTGGAACAACATATCTATCAACGTCCGCACAGGTTGGCCGTTCACCTGAACGCTCCCATCCTCCAGGGGGGCAATGCCCAGCAGAAGGAGCATCTGCTCCAACCGGGTCACCGTGCTCCACCCTCCCATCGCGTGCAATAGGCCCCACAGGGCTTGGGCCTCCGGGGGGAGGGCTTTCCACTGGGACCGAAGTACCTCTCTTTTGAGGAGATGTTGTTTCAAGCGCTGGATCTTGGCTTTGCGTTGGACGACTTGTGTCCGGATGTTCAGGGACGTGAGCAGCCGGTCCACCTCCTCAGCGCGCAGGTTGTGCAGCAATGTTTCTAAGGTCGCCCACTTCACGTCTTATGCCTCCATCCAGTATACCAGGGGCACATACCCGGATTTTTCCAATGTCTTCAGGACGCGTTTTGCCACGTCCGCGGGGAGCATCAAAGTGCGCTCGTCCAGCAGGGGGATGGTGGGATCCTGGAGTTCGGGGACCACCGCCTCCACCTGACGACGGGTCGCCGCGTCGGTGAACCGGATGATGGCTGTTTTGGGATAGACGCGGACGCTATCCCTGTATCGGTAAAGACGCTCCAGGTACGCACGCAAGGGTTCGGGGAGGGGGAAGCCCAAGCGGTCCTCCCACTCCCGGGCCATGCTCTCCAGGGAGAGCTCGTCACCGAATCTCGAGAGCAATTTCCGGGAGTACAATTGGAAGGCCAGGCGATCGCGCGTGACTTCCATCTCGGCTCCCCACGCCTCAAGCAGGTCCATGAGTTCTTGGGGCGCGTCAAAGGGAGCGAGAACGCGAAGCCCGGCCCGGGTGGACCGGATGTCCAATTCATCCTCGCTCAGGGTGTGCTGTTCCCCCACGCGGAGGGGGACATCCACATAGGCGAGGAGTTCCCGCAGGTGCAAATGGCGCACGTGGGTCAACTGACCGTCCTCTTCCACTATCTCCAACAGGCCCATGTGGGCGGCCAGGCGGAACGCGGTTTGCCACCACCGTTCAAAGACGGCCGGCCAATCATCCGGGGGATCCGTGCCCAACCCGTAGAACGCCAGGCGCGCGGTGTTGGGGTCGGCCCAGGGCCGGAAGAGGCGTTGCAGTTCGGCCAGGGGAATCCAATGCTCCCGGGGGGCGGTCGCGACCATCGCCAACAGGGTCCTCAGGAGCCTGTCCGCCGCGATGGACACATGTATGGATATCCAAAGGGTCACCTTCCCCCCACCCACCAGACGGACGGGCATGTGCCGCTGCACCCGAGCCAGGGCTTCATGGGCAATTTCCTTCAAGAGGGCATGCCACACGTGGCGGAGTTGTACGCCCCGGGGCTGGGCCAGGAAATCCGTCCACCGGGTTGATTTCAAGTGGAGCTGCCCCTTCTTGAGTCCGGTCAACCCCATTATAAGGGACGTCCACACCAGCAGGTGGGCTGTCGTCTCCGAGACGTGCAAACGCTCGGCCAGGATACGCAAGCGGTCGGGAGGGAGGGTGATGGAATGGGGGAAGATGGGAAGCATGGTTGGGCCCACACTCCAATCGCGTATGGCTATCCAATCCAGGTGCCACAGCCGCGGATATTGCTGGTACAGATCCTGGGGGAAGCCCTTGGGGAGGGGGACCTGGGGGAAGGTGAAGGAGCCCTTTCCCCGAAGCGCGTTGGGCAGGCGGAAGAGCGCGCGAAGGGGGAGCCAAGGGGAGGCGGAAATGGTGGGCTCGTGACTCTCCGGCGCCTCCACTGCCACGGACCAGGGCGCGAGGTCGTATAAGTCCGGCTGTACGTACAAGAGGAGGTAGGTGTAAGCAGACGGCAAAAACGTGTGGGCCCACCAGATGTGGGTGTTCCGGTCAAAAAGCCGGAACATGGCGTTCTGGAGCTGGTCCGGCGTCACCTGGGTCTCGGGCAGGAAGTATTTCACTATGGAGGCGAGCCATTCCAGGTGCTCAGAACGAGGGTCCATCCACGTGAAGAAGAGGAGGAGGCGCTGCAGGGGGTCCAGAGCCTCCATGCGAGCCCGCAGTTGCTCCGGGTCCATGAGGGCCGGAACCAGGGCCTTGGCCAGCTCTATCTTGCGCCGAGTTTTGACGGACAGACCCAGTTGTTTGACCAGGTCGCGCAATTCATCCATCTTCAGTTCCGAACTCAACTCCGAGGCGAAGTCGGCATAGAGGTCGTGCGGCCGGTATATGGCGTTCTGGCGTAAGGCGAACTTGGGAACGACCACTTCGGCCCTCTGGGTCAGGGGGTGGTTCTTGTACAAGTGGAGGGGAGTGAACCGGTGGGGGGAAGTGGCCCACAGGCGGATGAGGCTCACCATGTGCACGCACAGTTGGCCGGACCTCCGGGGGCACGAACAGGCGCCCCACAGGAGTTCACCTTCCCGGTCCAGGACAAGGAGGGTGTGCTCCTGTCCGTAGAGGACTCTTGGGGTTTGCATGTGGAGCCAACGGCCAATCCGGTGGGTCTCGAAGCGTTTCGTCTTTTTCAGAAACTGTCCACTCTGTTGCCAGAGCTGAGGGTCATCGACCTTCTCTTTGTACACCTGTAGGGAGAGGACAGGAGGTGTTTCCTCTTCCTGGATCCGGAAGATGGTCATGATATCCCACGTGTCCGACCGCGAGGATGGGGTCCCCTTCTGTCCGTTGTTCTTCACCATTATGGCGCCTCTCGCTTCTCCAGGGCTTCGGGAATTTCTGAATCGTAGAGGATCCGGTATTCGTACCCCTGCTCGGTGAGGAAGAGTTGGCGGTTCGCGCTGTATTCCTGGTCCACCGAGTCCCGGGAGACGATGGTGTAAAAGTAGGCCTGTCCGCCGTCCTTCTTGGGCCGGAGGATGCGCCCCAGGCGCTGGGCTTCCTCCTGGCGGGATCCGAATGTGCCGGAGATCTGGATGGCCACGTTCGCGTCGGGCAGGTCGATGGAGAAATTCCCCACTTTGGAGAGGACCAAGAGGTCAATCTCCCCCCGGCGGAACTGCTCGAACAGCTTTTCCCGCTCCCGGATTTTGGTCTTCCCCGTGATGAGAGGGGCGTTGAAGAGGGTCGCGACTTTTTCCAACTGGTCCAGGTACATGCCGATGATGAGGATGCGATCCCCCTTGTGGTGTTCCACCAGCGCGTCGATGATGCGCATTTTGACGGGGTTGGTGGCCGCGATGCGGTACTTTTCCCGACGTTCCGCGGTCGCGTAGAGCATGCGCCAGTCATCCGGCATGCGCACGCGGATTTCGTAGCACACCGCGGGCGCGATCCACCCCTCTTTTTCCAGGTCTTTCCAGGGCACGTCGTATTTCTTGGGGCCGATGAGGGAGAACACGTCGGTCTCCAGCCCGTCTTCCCGCACCAACGTCGCGGTCAGGCCCAGGCGACGCCGGGCCTGGATTTCCGCGGTGATGCGGAACACGGGCGCGGGCAGGAGGTGGACTTCGTCGTAGATGATCAGCCCCCAGTCGTTCTCGTTGAAGAGACCAAAGTGGGGGAATTCTTCCTCCAGGGGCAAACCCTTCCCCTTGGTGCCCCGCTTGCGCGTGGTGAGGATCTGGTAGGTGGCAATGGTGACGGGCCGGATTTCCTTTTTCTGCCCGCTGTATTCGCCGATCTGGTCCTCGGTCAACGTGGTCTTGTCCAAAAGTTCCCGCTTCCACTGCCGCGCGGCCACACTGCCCGTGGTGAGGATGAGGGTATTGGCCTGGACCTTTTCCATGACGCCTATGCCCACCATGGTTTTGCCCGCGCCGCAGGGCATGACAATGACGCCCGAACCGCCCCGTTCCGTGCCCCCGGCCCAGAAGATGTCCACCGCGGCTTGCTGGTAGTGGCGCAAGCGAAACGGCTGCCCGCTGAGGGTCCGTTCCCGCAATTGGAAGTGTAGGGGCGCGCCCTCCACGTACCCGGCCAGGTCCTCCGCGGGGTAGCCGATGCGCACCAGGGCCTGCTTGATGTGCCCACGTCGGGCCGGGTCCACCACCAGAGTGCGTTCGTCCAATTGCCGGAGGATGTAGGGTTTCAGGCGCTTGTGGCGGGAGACTTCCAGGATGAGCAGGGGGTCGTCGCTGATGAGGTGGAGTTCCCGGCCATCTTCCCCGCGCACCAGTTTCAGACGGCCGTAGCGGGCGATCGCGTCGATAATGTCCACCCGGACGTTGTCGGGTAGGGGGTACTTGGAGAAGCGGTCGAGCCCCTCCAGGATCTCCTCGGCCGTCATCCCCGCGGCGGCCGCGTTCCAGAGGGAGAGGGGGGTGATGCGGTAGGTGTGGACGTATTCGGGGCTTTTGTCCAATTCCGCGAACCGGGCCAACAAGTCCCGTGCTTCCGGGTATAGGGGGTTGTTGACCTCCAGGAGGACGGTTTTATCACTTTGGACAATGATCGGGTTATCGGGATTGTACATCATAGGCCATAGTTTGTCAGGTATTAGGGTAATCTAGGTCGGGTGAAAGCACTCCGTACAATCTTGACCACAAACGGTTCCATCGCGTGAAAGGCTTGACCGGATTCGGTCGGCCCCTTCGACGTCTAGCATTCAAGCCCAAATCCCCCGTATTGTACTACAACGGCCGAGGAAATCGGAAATGGGACATGGGCGGGGTCAGGGGCCAGGGGGGTCAGAACTACCCTTGGCAAACAAGGGATTATGTGCTATAATCTTTACAAACCGGGTTTTAGACGATTGGACTTTGGACAAAGCGTGGTGGCTTGGAAAAGTGGGATATATCTTTCCCACTCGCCAGAGGCGAACACCCTTCTAGCACGGGACGAGGACGCCGGCATCCCGCCGAGGCGCGGCCCCGTCCGCCGCGGAGGTACGACCGAGTTTTGTCGTCAACCTGGATGAATTTCATTCAACGGGAAGAAGTCCGGTTTTGATTCCCGGAGAGAACTGTTTTGTGTGGGTGGTGGGCGGGCTTCGCCCGCCCACCA